>CAKZNR010000152.1 GCA_937129725.1 uncultured Cellvibrionales bacterium
CTGGAAAATTGCCCCGGCGCTGGCAGCTGGCTGCACCATCGTGCACAAGCCTGCCGAGCTCACCCCGGTTACTGCGCACATTCTGGCCGAGATTGCCGACGAAATTCTGCCCAAGGGCGTATGGAACATGGTTAACGGCCGCGGCGGCGTGGTTGGTAAGCGGCTCAGCGAGCACCCCGCAATTAAAGCGGTTGCCCTGGTTGGCGAAAGCGCCACGGGCTCGCTGCTGATGAAGCAGGGCGCCGATACCCTGAAGCGTTTGCACCTGGAGCTGGGCGGCAAAAACCCCATGATCGTATTCGACGATGCCGACTACGACCGCGCCCTGGATGCCACGGTATTCATGCTTTACAGCCTGAACGGCCAACGTTGCACATCCTCTTCGCGACTGCTGATTCAAAATGGCATCAAAGACAAGTTTGTTGCCGACCTGGAAAAACGCGTTGCGGCACTGAAAGTGGGCCACCCACTGGACCCGAACTCGGAAGTGGGCCCGCTGGTTCATACCGGCCACTTTGACAAGGTATGCAGCTACTTCGACATCGCCAAACAAGACGGTGCCACCATTGCGGTTGGCGGCGTGGCTCACACGGAAAACAGCGGCACCATCGATGCCAATGGCAACTATGTAGTTCCCACCCTGTTCACCAACGCGACAAACGAAATGCGCGTTTCCCAGGAAGAGATTTTTGGTCCGGTATTGACTGTGATCGGGTTCGACAGCGAAGAAGAAGCCGTGAAAATTGCCAACGACGTTGACTATGGTTTGTCTGGCTACATCTGGACAGAAAATACCAGCCGTGCCATGCGCATGGGTAAGAATGTCGAGTCAGGCATGCTGTGGGTTAACAGCGAAAACGTTCGCAACCTGCCTTCGCCCTTTGGTGGAATCAAGCGTTCAGGTATTGGCCGCGACGGCGGCGACTGGAGCTTCGAGTTCTACATGGAAACCAAAAACGTCTGTATCGCCCTGGGTACGCACAAGGTGCCCAAGATCGGCGTGCCGGAATAAGAAGAAGGCTAGCAAGCCCTACTTTCAAGCCCGCCTTTATGGCGGGCTTTTTTATGCTTTGGTGATTTGGTCTCGAAGCATGCCAAGCTTGCCATTCACGGGAGTGTGCCATTATCGTAAGCGCATCAAATTATTCAGGGTGAGGTGGAAGACATGGCTGACTACCAGCTAATTATCAATGGCGAAAAGGTCGAGGCAAGCGAAAGCTTTAATGTGGAAAACCCGGCCGACAATTCGGTTGTGGCCAGCTGTGCTCAGGGCACGGTTGAAAACCTGGATGCCGCAGTGGCAGCTGCCAAAGCAGCCTTCCCTGCCTGGTCTGCCACTAGCGACGGGCAGCGCGTTGAGGCGCTGAATAAAATTGCCGATCTGATTGAGCAACACCACGAAGAGCTCTCGCACCTGGTGACCAAAGAACAGGGCAAGTGCCAGACCGGCCCGGGTGCCAATATTGAGGTGGGTGGCTGTGCTGCCTGGACGCGAGTGACGGCCGGCCTTGAACTGCCGGTAGAAGTAATTGCCGACAACGACGAAGAGCGAATCGAGCTGCACCGGCCACCGGTGGGCGTGGTGGGAAGTATCACGCCATGGAATTGGCCGTTGATGATTGCGGTATGGCATGTGATGCCGGCTGTGCGAGTGGGCTGCACGGTGGTGATCAAGCCCTCGCCCTATACCCCGCTTTCCACGATTCGTCTGATTGAACTGATGAACGGGGTTTTGCCTGCCGGAGTTGTGAATGTGGTAACCGGTGACGCCGACGTGGGCAACCGCATGAGCACCCACCCTGATATAAACAAGATTGTGTTCACCGGGTCGATTCCAACCGGTCAGACCATCATGCAAAAAGCGGCACCCACTCTTAAACGCCTGACGCTGGAGTTGGGCGGCAACGATGCGGGTATTTTACTGCCGGATGTCGATGTTGAGGCGATTGCCGACAAATTGTTTACCGCCTGTTTCCACAACAATGGCCAGACCTGCGCCGCGCTCAAGCGTCTTTATGTACCCGAGGAAATCTATGA
>CAKZNR010000153.1 GCA_937129725.1 uncultured Cellvibrionales bacterium
ATGAAAACACCCGCCTTGTGCGGGTGTTTTTGTTTATGCGTTCTCGCGCAGCGAGTTCGAACCCCGGGTTCGCACCGAGCCTGCGTAGCAGGCGACAAACGCAGCCGCGTAGCGGCAAGTAATCCCTCCGGATGCGCCATAAATGAAAACACCCGCCTTGTGCGGGTGTTTTTGTTTATGCGTTCTCGCGCAGCGAGTTCGAACCCCCGGGTTCGCACCGAGCCTGCGGAGCAGGCGACAAACGCAGCCGCGAAGCGCAGCAAAAAAAGCCCGCTTTAAGCGGACTTATTCTATATTGTGGCAGTCTTTATTCCACTTCGTAAAAGCAGGGCCCTTCGCGTTTTCGGTTAGGGTCGGCGTTGGGGCCGCGGTCGGGGTTGTCCGGCGGATAAAAATCAAACAATCGCCCGTCGTGCTCAACTTTGGTCGTTTTCATCTCGGCGCGGTCGGGTACGCGGTGGCCAATGGCCCTGATGGTATCGCCAACCGCCAGCACGTTGGCATCAAAACAGGCAAAGACGGTTCTGCCGTAGGCGGCCAGCCACACGTCCCAGGTGGTTCCATCAACTTCCAGAGCCACGCGCGGGTGTGGGTTGCCGAAGAAAAAGTCGGTGACCACGCCTTCAATTTCGAAATCCTGTTCGGTGTAGTTGCCGAAACCATGATGGGATTGTGCCGATTGGCTCAGTAATGCCAGCGAAACCATAGTGGCGTGGCGTGCAGCTAACTGTGTGGGTCTAATCATGGTGCTGATTCCTCAAAAAATGCGTGAATTTGCTGCATCAACTGGCCGTCAGCGCTTTTCAGAGCGCTCAACAACGCCCCGGCATCGCCTTCATACTGAACCCGTTCAGGGCATACAGGCTGGTTGTCGCAGATTTTCTGTTTGAGTAGCTGGTTGTGAGCATCCTGTACCGGTTCCATTTCAGCCGGGTCCAGAAGCAGAAGATGTACCTGGGCCTCGTCGACATAGCTTTCGGCAAGCGCAAGGGGCTGCCCCAGCGCCAGCAGGGATTGATCCTGCTTGAAATAGCTCATCAGAGTTTGCTGGTTTTCAGCCAGCATGGCGGTGTTGGCCAGCACCGCAGCCTGCATACCCGAGGCCCCGCGGCCCATGTGAGATGGCTCGTGGTAGGCATAGGCGGCAATGTGGTTGGCTGCAATACCAGTGGCAAGCACAAACATGCCATGCACTTCATCCATCATCATGCCTTCCTGCGCGGCACCCAGCCGGCCCAGGCTGGCGCGCACCCATCCCGCTATGTCTCGCATCTCGTCAGGCCCCTGGGGCCATTGCAGTTGGGCCAGCGGCCGATAGCCGGCCACCACTACGCTGTAGCCCCGGCTGGCAAACCAGATTGCGGTTTCATCCCAACTGTTCAACTGCGCCTGGTCTGTGCCGCCAAGAATGGTCAACAATGGCCGCGCTGATCCCATCGAATCGGCCGGGATATAGAGGTTCAATCGGTGGGACTGACTTACCCCGTAGCGTTCGCCGCGAACAATTTCGATGTCTTGAGCTGTTGCCCAATGCGAGCAGGCAAGCGCGGTAAGTGCGATAAACACCAACAACTGCCTTTGTAGTGGCATAGCAGAATCCCCCATCCAATAAAGTTAGCTTATCAAACAATATATATATCAACAAGAGCATGACAATCAAATGAACCGAATCAACGTCATTGTTTGAACTCGGGTGATTCGTGTTTATTGCTCTAAAGTACTCTACTTGATTAGGATCGTGTTTAGTCGGGGCAGTCACCGAGTTTT
>CAKZNR010000154.1 GCA_937129725.1 uncultured Cellvibrionales bacterium
ACGAGTGATGGGTGAAGCGAGCACCCTTCTCGGCCAATTGCTCCACCAGTTCGGGGGCGGCTTCGGCAACGCGCTGCATGTAGCGGCTGTATTTTGCGTGCAGCACCTTGCCGGCCAGTTTGTCACCTACCTTGATGCCGTCTTTCGCCATTTCCGGGCGCGCCTGAAGCATTTCTTCGGTGACTTCAAATTCTTCGTTCATGATGGGCGCCGGGCCTTTTTCGTCTGCCAGCTCCAGTGCTTGCTGCCAACCCACCAGGGCCATTTGCTTGGCCACTTCTTCGGTGAATTCCACTGCCTTGTCGTCGCCGTACTTCATGCCCAGCATGGTGAGGGTGGAACCCAGGCCCAAAAAGCCCATGCCGTGGCGGCGTTTGTGCTCGATAGCCTGACGTTGCTGCTCAAGCGGCAAGCCGTTGATTTCTACCACGTTGTCGAGCATGCGGGTAAAGATACCCACCACTTCCTTGTACTTGTCCCAATCAAAACGGGCGTTTTCGGTGAAGGGGTCGAGTACCAGCTTGGTGAGGTTCACCGAGCCCAACAGGCAGCTTCCGTAGGGTGGCAGCGGCTGCTCGCCACAGGGGTTGGTGGCGCGAATGTCTTCCACAAACCAGTTGTTGTTCATCTCGTTGACCTTGTCGATCAGGATGAAGCCCGGCTCGGCGTAGTCGTAGGTGGAAGTCATGATCATGTCCCACAGGCGCTGGGCACGAATGGTTTTATAAACCTTGCAGGCCACCTCGTTTTTGCTGTTGTGCAGGTAACCTTCCACAGTTGGGAAGTGGCGCCATACCACCTGCTCGGGGTTGTTCAGGTCGAGGCCGGATTCTTTGGCTTCCTTCTCGCTCATGGGGAAGCTCAAAGGCCAGTCGGTGTCGGCCTTTACTGCCTCGATAAATTCGGCGGTAATGAGCAGCGACAGGTTGAACTGGCGCAGCCGTCCGTCTTCACGCTTGGCACGGATAAAGTCGACCACATCGGGGTGGTTGATGTCGAAGGTGGCCATTTGCGCGCCACGACGCCCGCCTGCAGACGACACGGTGAAGCACATCTTGTCGTAGATATCCATGAAGGATAGCGGGCCGGAGGTATAGGCACCGGCGCCAGACACGTATGCGCCTTTGGGCCGCAGGGTGGAGAACTCGTAGCCGATACCGCAACCGGCTTTCAGGGTCATGCCGGCTTCGTGGTTCTTGTTGAGAATTTCGCTCATGGAGTCGGTGATGGTGCCCGATACCGTGCAGTTAATGGTGGACGTGGCCGGTTTGTAGGCCTGCGCACCGGCATTGGAAATAATGCGGCCGGCCGGCAGTGCACCGTTTTCGAGTGCCCACAAAAAACGCTCGTACCAGAGTTTTTGCTTTTCTTTGGATTCTTCCACATCGGCCAGCGACTTGGCCACGCGTTTGAAGGTGTCCGCAATGTCGCGGTCGACCGGCTCGCCGGCACGATTCTTCAAACGATACTTTTTGTCCCAGATATCCAGGGACGTTGCCTGCATTTCGATGTCGAGACTCGGCTGGAAGGTTTTCGCGTTTTCGGTTGCGGACACTACGGCTTCGCCCATTGTTCCCCCGTTCGGTTTGGTCGGTTTAGAAAGGCTAATAGTGTGCGCCAAGGCTTGCGTGGGGACAAGCCTAAAAACACCATATATGGATAAAAGTTTTTAATTAAACACTATATCTTGTGTTTCCCCCTTTTTGGTTGTAAGTACAATATCTGCCCTTCTTGAAGAACCATCGATTTCTTCATATCATTAAACTTACGCAGCATCCCCTCTCTTAATCCAAATTCTTTCTCTAAAGAATAAAAGGTATCTCCTTTTTTAACCTTTATGAACTTAATGCGATTGTCAGAAACGAATATCTCGTGCTTCTTAGAATCAATCTCAATTTCAGTAGGGATTTCTTCATCCCTTTTCTTTTTATACAGTCTATCTAAATCATTTAGCTGATGCCTTTCAATGATGCGTATAAGTAAATCTGGGTATTTTGGATTAGTTGCATAACCCGCCTTTTTCAATCCCTTTGCCCACCCCTTGTAATCGGTTATTTTTAAATCAAACAAAAATGCATAACGAGAACGGCGCATTAAAAAATCGGAATGATCAACATAGGAATCATAAACAC
>CAKZNR010000155.1 GCA_937129725.1 uncultured Cellvibrionales bacterium
ATCGCACTCTGTATCAATATCAGCTGGAGCGCGACATGCGTTCGGGGCAGCCCGATTTAAGCTACGACATTGTCGACAAGGGGCGGGTGCGCGACTTCAACTTCGAGAATCTGGGGGTTGAAATGCTCGATCTCGATTCACAACAGGTATCAGCCTTCAAGCTACGCCGGGTTACCGATGATAGCGAGCGCGAAACCCTGGTATGGCTAGCCGCCGATTACGACTACGAAATCGTCAAGATATACCACCGGGAAGAAGACGATACTGAATACGTAATGACTCGAATTATTGATTAGAATTCAATACTTTAAAATCAATACTTAATATCACTTCTAGGTTTTCGGTAGTGTCACTCCCGTCTGCCCCTGGTACTTGCCACCACGATCGCGATAACTGGTTTCGCACACTTCATCTGATTCAAAAAACAGCATCTGCGCGACGCCTTCGTTGGCATAGATTTTTGCCGGCAAATTGGTGGTATTGGAAAACTCCAGGGTCACATGCCCTTCCCACTCGGGTTCCAGCGGCGTCACATTAACGATAATGCCGCAGCGAGCGTAGGTTGATTTGCCCAGGCAAATAGTCAATACGCTGCGCGGTATACGAAAATACTCCACCGTGCGCGCCAGGGCGAAAGAATTGGGTGGAATGACGCAATAATCGTCTGTGATATCAACAAAGCTGTTGGGATCAAAGTTCTTCGGGTCGACTGTCGCCGAGTGCACATTGGTGAAAATCTTGAATTCGCTAGAGCAGCGCACATCGTAGCCGTAGCTGGAAGTGCCGTAGGAGATGATTCTGCCCTTTTCATTCTCCCGCACCTGACCCGCCTCAAACGGTTCGATCATTCCTTCTTCTTGCGCCATACGACGTATCCAGCGGTCTGACTTAATACTCACCCTGCTTCCTCTTATTCGATACTTATATTAACTTCATCATCACTTTTGTCGCTGAACAACTCGTCCGCCACCTTGCGAGCCATCTCCCGGTAACTTGCCGCAATCTCCCCTTCCGGTGACTTCACCAGCGTGGGTACGCCGTCGTCGAGATCTTGCCGAATGCGGATGTCCAGCGGCAATGAGCCAAGAACCGGCACATCATACTTCTGCGCCATCATTTCGCCACCGCCTGTGCCAAAAACATGCTCCTTGTGCCCACACTGGGAACAGATATGAATGGCCATGTTTTCCACAACACCAAGCACCGGCACACGCACCTTGCGGAACATTTCCACACCCTTAACTGCATCCAGCAGCGCAATATCCTGCGGTGTGGTTACGATAATCGCTCCGTCCAGTGGCACCCGCTGGGCAAGTGTCAGCTGGATATCACCCGTACCGGGCGGCATATCCACCACCAGTACGTCCAGGTCGTGCCAAAGTGTTTGTCCAATCATTTGCTGCAAGGCGTTGGATGCCATCGGGCCGCGCCACACCATTGGCGTATCAGCGGTTGAAAGATTGCCCATGGAAAGAGTCTGAAGCCCGTGGGCGAGCACCGGTGCAAAGCGGTTTCCTCCCACCACTTCGGGGCGGGTTTCCTCGTCTACCCCCAACATACTGGGGAGGCTCGGGCCGTATATGTCCGCATCCAGCAGGCCGGCTGCAAAGCCTTCGGCCTGCAGCGCCAATGCCAGATTGACTGACGTAGTGGATTTGCCCACACCACCCTTACCCGATGCGACCGCGATAACCTTTTTCACTCCGGGAATTTCGAGCTGGTTTTCACTCATCTGTTTTTACTTCTCCAGAAATAAAAGTGCCGGCATAGCGCCGGCACCTGGTGGAACAGCATGGGCGAATTATGACACGCCAGGCTCGGCATTTGCATTGATCACCGCACTGGAATCGGTACCGCGCTTGGCCCAAAACTGTCGCTTCACAAAAGAAACAAAGCCGGTAAATACCGTGATGGTGACAATAATACTGCCCAGGCAGATGGCAATAATGTAGGGCAGGCCCATGTTTTCGCCCGTGTGCAGAGGTCGTGACGATTCGGCAAAGTGGCGCAACGCAGTTTTATCGGCGCTTAAAAAGGTGTGCAGTGGAGTGGCACTGTATGGGTCCATATAAACGGTGGTCCAGCCGTCGGGATGCAGGTCAAGCGGAGCTTCAAAAATAAACTGCACCAGATGGTTACCCTCCTCCGGAACCATTTTATCGATCTTGGTCAACTGGTAGTGCTCTGGCACTTGCGAAGCCGCGGCATATACCATCTCGGAGAGTGGCCGCATCGGCGCATCCTGAGGTGGGTTTTCCGGCCGATAGCTCTCGGCGGCAGTTTGCTCGGGCCCATCAATGGCGCGCACCACATTCATAAAATCACCGCGAATACCAAGGTAGACGCCGGTAATGGTCAGCAACATCAAGAAGGCAATGGCTATTAGCCCTCCGGTCATATGGTTGAGCAACAATCGACTGTAGTGAACACCCCGGGGCCAAAGGGTGTCGCGCCAGATAAATGCCTTGCGGAAAGGCCACCAGACAATAATGCCCAACAAAGCGATGACAATGCCTGCAATTCCAATATAGGCAACCAGGGCAAGCGAGCCCCAGATAAGCCGGAAATGCAGTGCTCGAACCGCCCCCATGATGCGGGTCCAGTTGCTCTCGTGGGATTCCTGGCTGGAATGGTAGGCAATACCGAGGGGAGCCGATTCATCCGCGGTGTAGTACATCGGCGGCCCGCCGCGGCGACCCTGATCAACGCGGGTGGTATAGGCAGGCCAGGTTGAAGTGGGCATTTCCATCAGAAGCAGGTCTGCACCGCCCTGTTCCTGATGGATGTAATCTACCCGCTGGGCGATTTGCTCAATCGACTGGGGTTGGTACTCGTACTCCATGATGGGAGAGCTGTACTGATGCGCTGTATGATCAAGGGTAAGTATCACCCCCGAAAGCATGATCAGCCCAAACAACAGGGCGACCGCCGCGCCCACCCACCGGTGGATCCAGGAAAGCAGCTTCATCATGGAAAGTTAACCCCTTAACTAATTATTAGGTGGATTTCACCATGACAGCCCGGCCAGGTTTTGCAACCTGACAAAGCTGACATAATTGAGTGGCACTATTTTGCGCAAAAACTTGCCCGAACACCAAATGAATCGCCAGCCGGATCAGATAGTGCAGACTTGTGTTAAGGCGGTTGACAGACCAGCCATGCAAAAGCTACAAAGCGCGCGGGGATTGATGGCCGCTCGGCTGTAACTACAAAACTAGAAAGAACAATGACCTTGAAAGAAATGCTGGCCAATCTGAAAACACGCGAATTCTGGCACCACCCTGCAACTGTACTTGTCATTTCGCTGGTGCTGATTCCGCTTATCACCTACTGGACGATTTTCGTTTAGGCGCGCTCAGTGCCACCCTGCAGCTAATTGCTGGCCCTCAGAAGTTGGGCCAGCTGCCATCCGCTCTGGGGACCAGCCACTGCCATGAAAACCAGTAAAAGTCGCCAGACCCGTCCACAGCGGGCGCTGTGCAATTGACTTTGTTGCGACCGGGAAGCGACTCGGGCAGCTTCAACTCCACTCGCCGCCCTTCCAGCAAGGGTGCCAATGGTATGCCACTGCTGCTAAAGCAGTTCAGCTGACTGTCGCGAAAACCCTGTCCGCTCAGCCGAAATGTCAGGCTGGAATACTCCGCATCCGACCTCAGATCGGCTACCTGTAGAGGCCGCGTATCCAGGGCCATCTCAAGCCGTTCCATGCTGGCAAAGCCTGTGGCCATAGGAAACCTTGGCAGCCGCTGCGGGTTCTGCGAAACGCCGATAGCCCCGGACTGCTGCTTCAAGCCGTAAAGACCTCGCTGCGCCACCATTTGCTCGACCCAGCGGTTGGATTCCCCGAATGGATAGGCGAAGCTGGTTACATTCAGCCCCGTTTCCGCTTCCAATCGCTCGATATTGGTGTCGATCTCCCGCGCAACCCGATGTTGCCAGTCGAGGTCGGATTCACCCGCTTGCTGCCTGGCCAACCAGTCATGTGAGTGAGAATGTCCACCCAGTTCGGCCCCGTTGCCCAGCATTTCGTGCAAGTTATCCCAGCTAAAAAAGTCCTGCCACTGCTGGTCCAGCGGCTGGGTGGCCACATACAGAGTGAAGGGCATATTGCGCTCACGCAGCAGTGGATAGGCAGTTTCATAAACCGAGAGATAGGCATCATCGAAGGTGATAGCCACTGCTCTGTCCGGAACCTGCGAGGGGTCGCCCTCGCCATGCAGGTGGTATAGCAACTGACTGAGGGGCACAACCTGGTAATTTTCCTGCTGAAGGTAATCCAGATGTTGCTCAAACAGGCCAGGACTAATGCTGGTTACGGGCGGTGTGTGCTCGCTGACGTGGTGATAAAGCAGTACCACAGCGTGGGGTTGCAAAACCTGCGCGCCAAGGGGCAACGCCGCAAGCATCAACAGCGCCAGAAGGGCTACTGCCCTTTTGCTCATTGTTGCCCTTGTCTCTGCTGCTGAAAGGTGTGGTACTGGCGAATCATGCTCTTTACCTCTTCCACATAGGCCTCACGGCGCTGCGAATAGCGAAGCAATCCGTCGGCCAGTTGCTCGGCATCCAACGATTCGCCGGCTGCCCTCATACCTGCACGCATCAGGCGAAGCGACTGATAAGGATCGTGGGTATTCAGGTTGTGTAAATAGGCCGCAATGGCATCGCCGACTGCGTCGAACTTTTGCACGTCATAAGGTTCTCCGGCGGGTCTTTGAGCCGGAATCAGGCCGCAACCGGCGCTGTAACACCACTGGCCGAACAGATTATTGGCCTCCCGCGCAAACCTCGAACGCCCCCAACCGGATTCCTTGGCGGCCTGCATAAGGGCAAGCGGCAAGGGTAGTTGATCAACCCGCAGCAGCATTTGTCGCAAAGAGCCCTGCGGATCTCCCTCGACCAACTCGTATTCATAGCGACTGGCCAACTCAGTCAAGCGCTGCAGTTGCTTGCCAGCCAACTCATCACCCTGTTCCACCTTGGCCAGCATCTGCTGCAGTTCACCCCGTTGCTGCATGATGATTTCGTTCTGGTGCTGAATAATCGGCGTCAGATAGTCAAAAAATGCAGCCTTCATTTCCTGCACATCATCAATGGCGGCAAAGTCCGGCAAGGGAC
>CAKZNR010000156.1 GCA_937129725.1 uncultured Cellvibrionales bacterium
TTTCCTACCCCGAAACGGGTGATGGAACATGTACACGAACTGAAAACCCGTACACCACCTGCCCAGGTAGGGCACAACCCCTTTGGCGCCTGCGCCATTTTCCTGATGTGGTTCGGCCTGCTAACGGCCTCGCTGTCAGGATGGGGTATGGACACCGACTGGGCCTGGGATAACGACTATTCGGACGCCCTGTTCGATTACCACTATCTGATTGTGGATCTGACCTTCTATCTGGTTTGCATCCACATCACGGCAGTGATTCTGATGTCATTCTGGGGCAAGCGAAACCTGGTGAAAGCCATGGTACGCGGGCGCTTTTAACGGGCAATTTTTCGCTCTGTTGAAAACACCGGCTTTATGCCGGTGTTTTTTTGCCTCAATTCCATGCGGACCTGGATGATCAGCCGCGAAAGCGGTTCAGGTGTCCGGTTCCGCTGGCCTGCGGCTTCCCTGCGATGCTCGACAAAAATCCTGTGCTGCGCAACTCGCTGGCTCGCTTCGACTCGCTGACGCTCAAACACTGCTCGCACTGACCGGATTTTTCTCTGCGCTTCTCGGCAGCTCCAAGGCCACCTGAACAGCCTCCGCGCCAGACCGCCCCTGCCACTTGCCACCGGCGACCAGAAAGCTAGCCCTGGCGAATATAAAGCGTAAGGCCCTGCACCCGGGAAATCACCGCCCGCTGGCCGGGCTGCAAGGGGTCACCCGCCTGATCCAGACGCGCTTTCCAGTCGGTACCCGACCAGATCACGGTACCGGGCTCGTCGAAAGCAACCGCCTTTTCAATTTCTACTTCCTGGCCAATGGCGTCATTGCCAGCCATGGCCACCTTGCTGGTTTGCCACCTGCGCAGGGGTTTAATCATGGCAGCTGTCACGGCAAGCGACGCAAGCACAAATACCGCGGTGGAATCTATCCAGCCCGGCGAGGGAAGTAACCAGGCATAAAGCGCAGCAACCAGCGCACCCAAACCAAAAAAGAACACCCAGAAAACGCTGAACTGCAGCACCAGAATTTCAACGCAAATCAGTACAACTGCCAGTGCCAGGAAAAATGCAAAGGGGGTCATCAGGCAATCTCTATTTTGTCGGCCTGGTCAACCTGACCCTTCAACTTCTCGAAGGCGGTGAAGGCCTTGGCTACCATGGAGGCCACGTCGCCGCCATCGGCGGGCAACAGGGCTACCGTGCCCTCGCGCGCCAGCTTCTCGAAGGCTGAAACGTACTGTTCGGCCAGCTGCTGGGCCACCGCGGCGGTGCCGCCTTCAGCCTGGATGGCAATCGCAATGGTGGCAATGGCTTCGGCGCGTGCCTTGGCTTCAATCAGCAACGACTGGGCAGTACCCTCGGCGCGCAAAATTTGCGCCTGCTTGTCGCCGTCAGCCTGATTGATCTGCGCCTGCCGGTAACCTTCGGAAGTGGTAACCGCCACGCGTCGTTCACGCTCGGCACCCATTTGCTTTTCCATCTCCTCTAGAATGCTGGCCGGCGGCGAAATATCCTTGATTTCGTATCGCAATACCTTGGTGCCCCACACCTCGGAAGCTTCGTCGATTTCTTCGGTCACAATGGCATTGATGTTATCGCGCGACTCGAAGGTCTCATCCAGCGACAGCTTGCCAATTTCCGCACGCATGGTGGTTTGCGCCAGCTGCATAATGGCGAATTGCAGGTTTTCTACGCCATAGGAAGCGGCCTTTGGATCCATAATGCGCAAGTAGAGTACGCCATCGATAGCGAGGGCCACATTGTCCTTGGTAATAGCCTGTTGCGAGGGCACATCGATGGCATATTCTTTCAACGAGTGGCGGTAGGCGACCTTGTCGATAACCGGAAACAACAGGTGAAACCCGGCTTCCAGCGTGGTGTGGTATTTGCCCAACCGCTCGACGATCAGTGCCTTATTCTGTGGCACCACGCGCACGATAGAGCGCAGCACTACAGCCAGGAAAAATATCAGTACCGCTAACGAAATAATGTTTTCCATGCTTGTCCCCGATGATCCGTGTAATTTCCCGGGCAATAAGAGCAGAAAAGCATGACAGAGACAATAAGCTGGGTGGGCATAAAGCCGAACCTTGCCGTTCAGCGCCCCTGTATGCTGTCAGCGAAAAACGCGCGGGCCGGCCGAAGTCTCCCTGTCCTGCAGCAAGCCCAATTGCTCGCGCAGCTCCAGAATGTGTTCGCCCCAGTAGCGTTCTGTGTTGAACCAGCTGAAGTGGCGCGGAAAAGCCGGGTCGTCCCAACGCCGCGCCAGCCAGGCACAGTGGTGCATCATGCGGAGTGTGCGCAGCGGCTCAACCAGGCGCAGTTCTGCCAGATTAAAGGGCTGGAACATCTCGTAACCCTCGAGAATTTCCTGCATTTGCCGCGACTGCTCGTCGGGGTAGCCAGACAGCAGCATCCAAAGGTCCTGTATGGCGGGCGCCGAGCGGGCGTCATCAAAATCGACAAAGTTGGGCGAATCATCGCGCCAAAGAATATTGCCAATATGGCAGTCGGCATGGCAACGGATAAACTGAACCTGGTCCGCCTGCTCGAAGCGTTCGGCGATAATTTCCAGCAGGTGGTCGCACAGACTCCGGTAGGAGTCGGCCAGGCTGGCGGGAATAAAGTTCCGGGCGACGAAATCACAGGATTCCACTCCGTAGGACTGCACTGTAAGCCCAGGTCGGTACTTGAAAGACTGGGCTTGCCCCACCCGATGCATACGGCCCAACGCCTGACCCAGGCTGTAGAGGTTGTCCGGGTTATCCAGCTCCGGCGCCCTGCCACCGCGACGCGCAAAGGCAGCCAGCATAAAGCCTGATGACTCCAGCAGGGATTGCCCCTCGTGGCGGAGCGGCGCCACCACCGGCAGCTCCTGCTCTTCCAGTTCATACACGAAATCGTGCTCCTCCTGGATTTGCTCGCGCGACCAGCGACCTGGTCGGTAAAACTTCACTATCAGGGGCTGCTCATCGTCAATGCCCACCTGGTAGACGCGGTTCTCGTAACTGTTCAGCGCCAGCAATCGGCCGTCGGTTCGAAAGCCAAGTTCTTCCATGCTTTGCAGCACCAGATCGGGTGTCAGTCGACTAAAGGGATGCGCTCGAGCTTCCTGTTCATCTGCCACAGTGCGCTGCTCCAGCGGGCAGGCTATGGATTAGAAACAGACCGATGGAGCGGGTCATGCGTTCTGGTCGCATTGGTACAGCGCAAAGGTCTGCACGCCATTTTCAACTTGGGATGACGCAACAATCACGTTGGCGTGATCAGCTGCCCCGTTTCTGGCAAGAGTTTCAAGTTCGGTAGCGACCTTTTCCGAGCCTCGCTCAAGAATTGCGCGATCGAGCACCTCGACGGTGGT
>CAKZNR010000157.1 GCA_937129725.1 uncultured Cellvibrionales bacterium
AAGGGCGCGCTGGAAGCAGTCTACTCGTCCGATGCCGTCCTGTATTTGCACGGCGCACCCATGATTGAAGGCCGAAGCGATATCGGTGATTTTTGGGCCCAGGATTTTCTGGAGGGCAACCCCCTTACCCTGCTTACCGTGACGCACTTCGTGGAAGGTTTCGACATGATTCTGGTGCACGGAAATTACCAGGTAGTCGACCGCGACACGGGCGCTATTCTGGGTTTCGGCCGCTTCGCCCACATCTGGCACGACAACAACGGCGAATGGGAACTGGATCGCGATCTTTGGAACCAACCCTATGAAGACACCGCCCAGTTCTGATTCTGACGGGCAACAAAAAAGGCGACCTTCGGGTCGCCTTTTTTATGTGGCCTGAGATATTTAGCCTAGCTCACGAATAGTGTCCAGGGTGCAGGTGATCACGCTAACGTTGCTATACCCCATGCGCTTGAGCTGCTCGGCTGCCAGCGAGGCACGCCCGCCAGAAGCACAGTGCAGGTAAATAGGCGAATCACTATCCGGGCAGTGCTCTGGCACCTTGATTTCCAGCACGCCGCGCGGAATGTTGATGGAAAGCCCGGTGGGCTTTGCTTCCACTTCGGCCGGTTCGCGCACATCAATCACCAGGCCGCCATTCTCTTCCAGCTCGTTCACCGCCTGCTCGGCCGTGACGCAGCGCAGCCCTTGCTGCGCCTCTCCGGCAATTTCCACAATCGTTTTCAACATACTGACTGACCTCCTTCGGGTTATGAACCCAGCTTACGCAAAGTTCTTTCTGTTTTCACTGACTCAAGTCATTCCAAGCAGGCACTATCAGGGCTTCAACCAGGCTTTCCGCCAACCTGGATTTGGTGTTTAATTGTTAGCAATTACTACATTTTTTCGCGGGGGAAACATGGCCATTCGATCACTGCTGGCATTGGCGCTGGCGTTTTTTTGCGCTCAGTTGCATGCCCACCACAGCTTTACCATGTTTGATGATCGCAACCCCATTGTGCTGGACGGAGTGGTGGAAGAATTCCAGTTTCTTAACCCTCACTCCTGGGTGATGCTGCGAGCTGCCGGCCCGGGCGGTGTCGAGAAAACCTGGGCGCTGGAATTTGGCCCCATCAATATGTTGTCGCGGCGCGGCTGGAATCCCGACAGTTTGCAACCGGGTGACCGCATCAGGGTACAGGTTGACCCCATGCGCGATGGCTCTCCTGCAGCTCGCCTGGCCAGCGCGGGCTTTATGGAGGCTCCGGCGCGCGTACCTGAGCTTGTCGGTCGCGAACCGCCGCCGCAACGCCCCGACCCCGTGCCCATGAGCACTGAGGTGGCGCGAGACTTCAATGGCATTTGGTTAAGTGCCATCCGCGGGCTGCATTTTGACACCTCATTCGAGACCGGTGACGAGCAGGTGGCTCCCCTTACGCCTGAATTCCAGGCCATGGTTGACCAGAAAAAGGCCCTGGCGGCCGAGGGAATTCTTGCCGCCGATCCAACAGCAGCCTGTACGCTGGCAGGTTTCCCGCGCTTGCTCAGCATGGTATTCCCCGGCGAGATTATTCAGAACGACAACCAACTTAACTGGTATGTGGAGTGGAACCAGGAAACAGTGCGAATCTATCTAGACGGGCGTGAAGCGCCCGATGGCCTGGCCCATTCTTTCACCGGCTTCACTACCGGGCACTGGGAAGGCAATACGCTGGTTACCCACACCACCCACCTGCGCGGTGACAAACTCGACGACAACAACGGTGTACCGCACAGCGACTAGCTGGAAGTCGCCGTGCGCCCCACGAAGCTGACGCCCGACTTTTTCGAGCTGGAAATTACCCTGCAGGACCCCCTGGCGCTCGCGCAGCCCTGGTCTTCAGTGCGCCGCTATCAGCGAGCTCCAGCTGGGTACCTGGCGCAGGAATACAACTGTTTCGAAGGCAACAAGCACCGGGTAAACGAAGACGGCACCGTTGATCTTGATCTGGACTACTGAAGCCCGCAGCAATAATCAGGGGCGGTAGCCCAGCTGCTGAAGTACCGGCAGTTCGGACAGGGGCATAGGATCAGTGGTGGGTGCCTGCAGCACCAAATGTGCAAAAAACGGGCTGCCGTCCGGGTCTTGCGGAATGCCGGCCTGGCGATCTACCCAGGGCATTCGTTTTATGCGCACCAGGCTTTGCACGTTGCCTCCCACCGTCACCAGGTAACCGTTGGCGTCCAGGCCAACCACAATGTCACAGTGGGTTCGCGCACCCTCGCCCAGTTGGGCCTTTCGCGCCGCCAGGTTGCGGTATTCCGGTCGTGAACCGGTACAGAGCATGTCCCCCGCCTGAATGGCATTCAGGCCGATGTCATAGGCGCGATAGAGGGGTGTTTCGAGCTGGCCCTGCGCGGCCATGATGGCCTGATCGATATAGCTGTGATGCGCAATTGCTCCGCGAAAGCGCTCGGGGCTACCAGCGCCGCCTTCACACAGCACCCAGGAGATAAACGCCGCCGACCAGGCATCCCGCCAGCGCGCACCCACTCCGTCCGGGCCAATCCAGCGCTCGTTCTGACGCCCCAGAATCCAGGCACCTCCCGGCGTAGCGGCCCAATAGCCGGCTATGGTGGTGGCAATACGCGATGCCTCATCTTCGCTTACCCGTGGGCGGCGCACCCTGGGCTCGCTCGGTACCGACTCCCTGCTGCTGCGCGCTTCAAATTCGGGAAACCCGAACCAGGCCCACTCCTGCAACGCAACGGCCAGGATTCGCTCGGCAATGGCTTCGTCCGGCATGGTTCGGCAACTGGCCGGGCTTAACTGCATGTTGCCCGGCTCGCCACTTATCCAGTTGGCGGAAGGAGTTACATCCAGCTGCTCAAGCGACAAGCGCGGCACAGGTTCGGCATTCGTGATACCGGCCCCACAGGCAAGAAGAAAGCAGCCTGCTAGCGCAATCCAGTGGCGCGGGAGTGAACTCGCAGCGGTCATGGGCTTTCTACTGTGACGTCTCATTCTGTTTTTCTGTCGTCATTCAGGGCAACGCCATGATGTTCAGAAAAACACGGGCTGTCCGAAAAATGAAACCAAGGTAGGAAAGCTGGTCTGTTCCGGTTTGGCGGTTGCTTGCCTTCAACCGGCAATACGCACGCCAAACAACAATAAAAAGCCGGCCACGAGGGCCGGCAAGTAGTCAGGAGAATAGCTCTGCTTATTCAGGCAAACTGATTCATGGTGTTGTCTTTGCCACCGGCTTTAAGCGCCGCTGCGCCGGCGAAGTACTCTTTATGGTCGTCGCCGATATCCGAGCCAGCCATGTTCTGGTGCCGCACGCAGGCAATGCCCTGGCGAATTTCGCGGCGCTGAGCACCCTCTACATACCCCAGCATACCGGCTTCACCAAAGTACTCCCTGACCAGGTTGTCGGTAGACAGAGCCGCCGTGTGGTAGGTGGGCAGAGTAATGAGGTGGTGGAAAATGCCTGCCTCGCGCGCCGCATCGGCCTGGAAGCTTTGAATGCGGCGGTCGGCTTCAACGGCCAGCTCGCTGTCGTCGTACTGGGCATTCATCAACTGATCGCGATTGTATTCAGCCAAATCCCGGCCCTCTTCCTGCCAGGCATCGAATACCTGCTGGCGAAAGCTGAGCGTCCAGTTGAACGAAGGCGTGTTGTTGTACACCAGCTTGGCGTTGGGCATCACCTCGCGAATCCGGCGCACCATGCCACCAATCTGCCCAATGTGGGGCTTTTCTGTTTCAATCCACAGAAGGTCGGCGCCGTTTTGCAACGAGGTGATGCAGTCCAGCACACAGCGCTCTTCACCGCTTCTCTTGCGGAACTGGAACAGGTTAGAGGGCAGGCGCTTGGGTCGCAGCAATTTGCCCTCGCGGGAAATCAGCACCTCGCCGTTGCCAAGGCTGCCAGCGTCCAGCTCTTCGCAATCCAGAAAGGAGTTGTACTGGTCACCCAGGTCGCCAGCTTCGCGAGTGAAGGCGATCTGCTTGGTGAGGCCGGCCCCCAGGGAGTCGGTGCGGGCGACAATGACGCCCTCTTCCACTCCCAGCTCCATAAAGGCGTAGCGCACCGCACGAATTTTGGCGTGAAAATCCTCGTGCGGAACCGTCACCTTGCCATCCTGATGGCCGCACTGTTTTTCGTCCGACACCTGGTTTTCGATCTGAATTGCACAAGCGCCAGCCTCAATCATTTTTTTGGCCAACAGATAGGTTGCCTCGGCGTTGCCGAAACCGGCGTCAATGTCGGCAATTATGGGCACTACATGGGTTTGGAAGTTGTCCACCTGCTTATGCAAATCGCGGGCAAGCATTTCATTGCCTTCCTCACGGGCTTCATCCAGCGCCCGGAACAGGCCGCCCAATTCACGCGAATCGGCTTGGCGCAAAAAGGTGTAAAGCTCTTCAATCAGCGCGGGAACTGAAGTTTTCTCGTGCATGGACTGGTCGGGCAAGGGGCCAAACTCGCTGCGCAACGCCGCAATCATCCAGCCAGACAGGTATAGGTATTTGCCTTTGGTTTCGCCAAAGTGCTTTTTGATGGAAATCAGCTTCTGCTGGCCGATAAATCCGTGCCAGCAACCCAGCGACTGGGTGTAATTGGCGGGATCTTCATCGTAGGCAGCCATATCTTCGCGCATGATTTTTGCGGTGTAGCGCGCAATATCCAGGCCGGTCTGAAAGCGGTTTTGCAGCCGCATGCGTCCGACCGACTCGCCATTGATGGCGGCCCAGGTGGACCCGCGTGACTGAATGGTTTCTGAGGCGTTGGAAATTTCGTTCTGGTATGTAGACATGGTTTTTTCCTGCACTTGATCAGGGATTCAACAAGGGTTGATCAAGATACGAGGCAGGCCAGATACATAATTGAAATCAATATGAAGCATCTTCCAAATTCACAAAGCGAATACTTAGTTCGGCAGCAGCGGGTTTGCGCGGGAAGGTGGGCCGCCCAGTGCGGCGCGATTGCTGGCCCGGTTAATGGCGGCAGGCACATCCAGTGTGAGACTGAGCTCTGCGGCAAACAGCATGGATCGATCCATGTCCGTTGCGGCCCATTTCAGCATGGTTTCCCTGCTGGGACTGACCCGACCGGCAAAGATCAGATGGTCGTTCTGGATAACCCGAACCGGGCGGGAGAAATCGATCATGTCAGGAGAAAGCAGCAGGGTAATACGTTCGACGCCTTCGCTGGCAATCATGATCCGGTTATTTTCGCGCATGGCCATCAGCCGCCCACTTTCAGTAGTACGGGGGAAGATATGCTGCCCGGTTCCCAGAACCACAGGATTGGCCGATTCCAGGTTGGCACTTGGCGCTGCTGGCTTGGTGGCATCAATACGCACCCAGTGAAACCGGTCGGCAAAACCGTCGGCACTGGCGCGCCAGAATAGTTTTTCCGGTATTGGTTGGCGTGGGCTTGCTTGCCGGAAAGCCTCGATTTCCCCCACGAAGCTGTCCAGCCAACCGGTTTCATGGCCGGCATCCGGCACCAACACAAATTCCAGGTCTACTCCCAGAGCTCGCATCGGGTTCATTACCTGGTTCATCTGTTCGCCCGGGTAGACCGGATCTTTTTCGGTGTTCACCACCAGAAAGGGGCGATTGAGCAGATTGAGCGGGTAATAGTCGCGCTCCAGCTGGTTGACTGCATCGGAGTTCACGTTGGGGTTGCCAATAACAGGCACAAAAGCCGCGTATGTTGTGGCATCTACCGTGGCCTGTTGCCAGGTGCCGCTGCCACCGTCGGAAATGCCGTGCAGGTAGATGCGGTTTTCGTCAATGTTGTATCGCTGCTTGAGGATTCGCACCAGCGCGCGAAGATTTTGAGTTTGGCTTTCGTGCCACCAGAGTTCGTCGGCCCAGGCCTCGGGAAACAAAGAAATGGCCTGTTCGCTGATTACCGATTCCGGCCACCCGTATTCCAGCAATGCCGCTTTGCGCCTTGCCGTATAGCCATGCAGGTAAATATGCAGCGGATAGCTGGTTTGCGCGCTGTAGGATTCGGGCACGTGAAACGAATAGGGAAATTCGGTGCCCTCGGCGCCAACCCGCTGGCCTTGCTGCCAACCCCGATCAACCAGTTCGCTATATTGTGGGCCCAGGCGCAGTGCGCGGATCAGCTGGGCGAAACTGAACTGGTCGGCAAGGCGGGAAGCCAGCGCCTGGCCAGACTGAGTGTCATGCGGATCGAGAGCCCACAGCAGCGACACCCCTTGCCGGGCAGTTTCCACACAGGTGAAATCGGGGTAGCCACAATCCGGGTCAGTAACAGCCGGCATCGGTGAAGCCACCAGAAGCAGCGCAAGCAGCACAAGCAGCAGCGAAATAAAATTGAACCTGTGCCCGGATTTGCTTACCCGAGCCGGCCTCGACAACCCACCTGAAGCACTTCCCTGTCCCATATATGGCACCAATTCAAACTGCGAACTATTCTAGTCCCTGATCGGATGATCCGACTGCACGTGCGTCACCAAATTAACCCGTCACGAAAAGATTTCCGCAATCTATACAAAAGTTTGCACTCCGAGGGCCGAAACCCGAAGGTGGCGCCAATTCTGCCCGGTGCTGCCATAGGCTAAATCTGGCAAACTTGGCTACTAACTGGAGGATGAACCATGGATTACAGTCGCAGACGATTTCTAGGCGCCAGCGGCGCCGCTGCCGGTCTCGCCGCCGCAGCCGGTGCCGGCGCGGCAAGTGCCCAGCACCTGCTCCAGCAGGCCAGAGACAAGGGCAATGAACTGGCCGGCGAAGAGGTAGCCCAGCTGAAGCAGGCCTATCGCAAACTGGACAGGCGCACCCAAATGCTTTGGCGAGCCGTGCTGGTGCTGGCTGGCGTAGACCTGTTTCTGTTGCTTTAAAGCAGCGGCGAGCGCCAGTCCGGTTTCGTCTGCCCGACAGGCCAAACTATGGCTGCGGATCGTCAGAACCCTGCGGCCGGGTCTGTAGCTTCGACTGAATAAACAACCGGTGTGGCAAATGCAGTAAATCGGCGATGCGCCGAATGATGTGCTCTTCCCAGGAATCCAGGTTGCCATCGGCATAGGCCACCCGCCACAAGCATTTAACCAGCTCGAATTTCTCGGCCTCGCTGTATTTTTCGTTCACCAGCCGCGTCATCTGGAACAGGTCGTGGCGCTCTTTCTGCTCTTCGAGCACGGCGTCCAGGATTTGACTCGACTCCTGTGCTGACAACTCCATCTGTTGCTGCATCAAGCGACCGATGGTATCTATCTCTACCTCGGCCCAATCGTGATCAACGGCCATCACTTCGGCCATCAGGGCGGCACTGGCACGTTTGATGCAGCCAGATTCGTGCTCCTGCTGTTGCTCCGATTCGTCCAGCCCCAACAGTTTTTTCAGCGCATCTTTCATACCGCGGTTTCCCCAACATTCTTTGCCAGGCTCGCGGCCTGCAGCCATTGCATCAACTGGCGCCCCTCTTCCATCAGGGAATCGCGATAGCGCCCTTCAATTTCCCAACGTTTCAAATCCCACTGCCTGCGTTCCTGCTTTTGCAGGCGGTTGCGCGCCTCGCCTACCGGATGATTCTCCAGCTCCAGGTACATGCGCTCGAACACCTCGTGGTCGGGCGTGGTAGCACCCAGGCTCTGTATCGCATTCAGTGTCAGTTTGACCCGCAGGCAAGCCTCGGACAGTTCCACCTGCTGCTCGTCGAGGCAGCGCAACAGAATGCCCAGATCGCGGCGGTGGTTTTCGATGCGCTGCTGACGGCCCTCTTCTACCTGCTTCTGGTGGGCGGTCTTTTTGGACAGGTCGCGCAGTAACCAGGCCACGTAGGCGCCAAGCAGCACACAGGTTAAGGCCAACAAAGCCAGAGTGGTCATGGAAGTACCTCAGGTATCGGGGCGAATGCTAGCAGTGCCCGGGAAATCTTCACTCCTTATGATGAGGTGGTAAGGCCAGCCTCATCGCTATGCGGCAGAGTTTCCTGCAGTTGCTGCTCTTGCTGCTGGTTTTGCCAAAGTTCCGCATATAGCCCGCCCGCTTGCAGCAATTCCCGGTGCGAGCCGCGCTCGACAATGTCGCCGCCATCAAGCACAAGAATTTGGTCGGCGTCGACCACAGTGGACAAACGGTGCGCAATTGCCAAAGTGGTGTGGTTCTCGGCTGCCTTTTGCAGCGCGCCCAGAATAGCGCGCTCGGCGGTGGAATCGAGAGAGGAAGTGGCCTCGTCGAAAATCATGATGGCGGGCTTTTTCAGCAGGGTTCGCGCAATGGCAATGCGCTGCTTTTCACCACCAGACAGTTTCAGGCCTCGCTCGCCTACGAGGGTGTCGTAGCCGTCGGGCAGCTGTTCGATGAAATGCCCGAGGTTGGCCATGCGCGCAGCCTGCCGAATCTCTTCTTCGCTGGCGCCAGTTTTGCCGTAGGCAATGTTGTAGCGGATACTGTCGTTGAATAGCACGGTGTCCTGCGGCACCACGCCAATCTGGGCTCGCAGGCTTGCCTGCGTCAACTGCGATATATCCTGCCCATCCACCAGCACTTGCCCCTGCCAGGTATCGTAAAAGCGAAACAGCAGGCGCCCAATGGTGGATTTTCCCGAACCGCTGGGCCCCACAATGGCCAACTTGCTGCCGGCCGGAATACGGAAGCTAACGCCGTGCAATATTTCACGGTCGCTGCGATAACCGAAGTGCACATCACGAAACTCCACTTCTCCGCCTGTTAGCTGCAGCTCGCCGGCGTGGTCGGCATCCGCCACGCTACCTTCGGTATCGAGTAGCCGAAACATCTGCTCGATATTGGCCAGAGAGTTCTTGATTTCGCGATACACAAAACCGAGGAAATTCAGCGGCACAAAGAGTTGAATCATGTAGGCGTTCACCATCACCAGGTCGCCCACGGTCATGTCGCCATTCACTACTTCCTGCGCTGCCAGAATCATCATGGCCGTCATCGACAGGGCGATGATCACCGCCTGCCCGGAGTTCAGCGCAAACAGCGAATAGCGGTTGGCCAGGCGGGCCTCTTCCCAGTTTTCAAGCTGCTCGTCGTAAAGCTGTGATTCGTACTCTTCGTTACCAAAGTACTTCACCGTTTCGTAGTTCAGCAGGCTGTCGATAGCCCGGGTATTGGACTTGTTGTCCATCTGGTTCATTTCGCGCACAAAACGCAGTCGCCATTCAGTAACCAGCACCGAAAAGCCGATGTAACTCACCACCGCCACCAGGGTAATCACTACGTACCAGGCGCTGAAGTTGTACAACAGGATGGCGCAAATCAGCGCCAGTTCAAGGAAGGTGGGAAGAATATTGAACAGCATGAAGCGCAGCAGGAAGGCGATGCCACTGGTGCCGCGCTCAATGTCGCGCGACAGCCCACCGGTTTTGCGCGAGAGGTGGAAATTCACGTCCAGCGAGTGCAGGTGGGAGAATACCTTCAGCCCGATACGGCGCATACCCCGCTCGGCCACGCGGCTGAATATAGCATCGCGCAGCTCGCCAAAAAACGTGGTACTGAAGCGCAACAGTCCATAGGCAATCAGCAGGGCCAGCGGCAGGCTGAGCAGGGCTGCCGTCGGATCGCTCAGACCGTCCACAATCAGCTTCAGCACATAGGGCACAATCACGTTGGCTACCTTGGCCAACACCAGAAAACTGAGTGCAACAAACACCCTGGCGGGAAACTCCAGCAGGTAGGGAACCAGGCTTTTAATTACTTTCCAGTCGCCGGACCAATCGGTCTCCGGCATGTTGCGTCCGCCAGGTGGCACGGTATGTTCCGGGTAAGGTTGGGCGAGCAATTCTACGGTAAATTGAACCCACAGGTTTAACCCGGGCTTTAACTTTTTCCGCGGGCGCTGCCAAAAAGCCGTTTTTCTAGTAATCTGTTCGGTATGAAAACATTCTTTGGCAGAAGCTGGGAAGACTGGATCAGTGAATACGCCGAGAGCCACCAGCACCCTGTGAACCGCTGGTGCCACACGGTGGGTATTCCCATGATTGTGCTGTCGCTACCCATCATGTTGCTTGGCCTGCTGCAACCGCTCTGGTTCTACATCGGGCTGGCCATGTTTCTGGTTGGCTGGCTGTTCCAGTTTGTTGGCCACATCTACGAGGGAAAACCACCCGAGTTCTTCAAAGACTGGCGCTTTCTCTTTGTGGGCGTGCGCTGGTGGTTGGCCAAACTGCGCGGCAAAGCATGAACTTTCCACGCCGGCGTTTTCTGCAATCGGGGGCCTGCTTCCCGCTTTTTTTTGCACAGCAAGCTGTTACCGGCCCAGAACACCGACTTACAGGCCTTTGCCAGCGCTCTGCTGTTCGCCCTGGTGCCCAACCGAGACGTGCCCGCCTCGCTGTATGAAACCCAGGCCAGCCATTGGCCTGGCTACTTGACAATCCATGGCGCACCGCCCGAGCGGCGGCTTCAGATATTTTTTATCTTAATATTCAGCAGGTTACGAACCTGATTAAACTCGCCGTTTCAAACCGGTTCGCAAAATGATTTGAGTGGCAATTTCTTCCACCGAAAGCCGTGTGGTATCGATCACCGGAATCTGGTGGCGTTGGTATATCAGCCGCACCTCTTCCAGCTCCCAGCGGCACTGCTTGATGGATGCATAACGCGAACCCGCACGCCGCTCTTCGCGAATGGCCGCCAGCCGGTCCGGATCGATGGTCAATCCAAACAATTTATGTTTGTATGGCAACAACTTGCGAGGAAGATCGCCACTTTCGAGGTCTTCTTCGGTAAGCGGGTAGTTGGCGGCAAACAGCCCGAACTGCATGGCAATGTACAGGCAGCTTGGCGTTTTTGCGCTGCGCGATGGCCCCACCAGGATGATATCGGCCAGGTCGTATCGGTTGGTGCGCGCACCATCGTCCTGGTCGAGGGCGTAATTCACCGCATCGATTCGCCGCTGGGCCTTTTCTTCCGTCGGATTGGCATGGGATTTACCTACCCGCATGGCCGACAAAGCACCCAACTCGGATTCAAGTTTGGGCAAAAAAGTGCCGATAACATCCATCAGTACTCCGTTCGCCTGGGCCACAATCAAACGCAAATCGCGATTCAAAATGGTGTCAAAAATCAATGGCTTAAGCCCGGTATCACGGAACACCTGGTCGATTTCCCGACACACCTCCAGTGCCTTTTCGGTACTGTCGATATAGGGGTGGTATGACTTAACGAATTCAACCTGGTCAAACTGGGCCAACAGTGCATTACCCAATGCCTCTGAAGTCAGGCCGGTACTGTCGGAAATAAAAAACGCGTGCCTCTGTTCCACCGCATGCAATCCTTGGTTTTCAACTGTTTCAAGCTGCCAGTTTAAGCTATTATGCGCGGCCCGTTTTCCTTCAACCGCAGGAGTTATCTGGTGCCCTCCCCCGTCATCCCGTTCGAGCAACTCGGTATAAACGATATCCCCTCTGTAGGCGGCAAAAACGCCTCTTTGGGCGAAATGATAAGCAACCTGGCTTCCCTGGGTGTTTCGGTACCCGGCGGCTTTGCCACCACTGCCGATGCGTTCCGCGAGTTTCTCGCCACCAGCGGGTTGAACGAGCGTATTCACGGGCTTTTGGACGAGTTGGATGTTGATGACGTGAATGCTCTCGCCGCAGCGGGCAAGCAAATTCGCGGTTGGATTATGCAGGAGCCGCTTCCCGCCGCGCTGGACGCATCCATTCGCGAAAGCTACCGCGCTATGGGCAGCAACGTACCGGTTGCTGTGCGCAGCAGCGCCACGGCCGAAGACCTTCCGGACGCCTCCTTTGCCGGTCAGCAGGAAACCTTTCTCAACGTGCGTGGTGAAGAGCAGGTCATTCTGCGGGTGCGCGAGGTGTTTGCCTCACTGTTCAACGACCGCGCCATCTCCTACCGGGTACACCAGGGGTTTGACCACCGCGAAGTGGCACTTTCTGCCGGAATACAGCGCATGGTGCGCAGCGAAACCGGTGCCAGCGGCGTGATGTTTACCCTGGATACGGAAAGCGGCCACCGCGGCGTGGTATTCATTACCGCTA
>CAKZNR010000158.1 GCA_937129725.1 uncultured Cellvibrionales bacterium
ATTGGCGGCCCCACTATGGTGCGCGCCGCAGCCAAAAATCACCGCGATGTCGCCATTGTGGTGAATTCTGGCGACTACGGATGGATTCTCGATCAGGTAAAATCAGCCGGAGGGCTCAGCCTGCAGCAGCGTTTCGACCTGGCTATCCGGGCTTTTGAGCATACGGCCGGTTACGACAGCGCCATCGCGAATTATTTTGGCCAAAGGGTAGAGGGTGGCAGTGAAGATTTTCCCCGCACCCAAAATTTAAACCTGCGCAAGGCAATGGACCTGCGTTACGGGGAGAACCCTCACCAGCGCGCTGCGTTTTATCACGAGCGCAACCCCACCAGCGGCAGCATATCCAGCGCGGTGCAGCATCAGGGTAAAGAGCTCTCCTACAATAATATCGCCGACACAGATGCCGCCCTGGAATGCGTGAAACAGTTCGAAGAACCCGCCTGTGTCATTGTGAAACACGCCAACCCCTGCGGTGTGGCCGTGGCGGCCAGCCTTGCTGAAGCCTACCAGGCCGCCTTCAAAACCGATCAGGAATCAGCCTTTGGCGGCATCATTGCATTTAACCGCAAGCTGGAAGGGAAAACTCTGGCACAGATTCTCGACCAGCAATTTGTTGAGGTGGTCATTGCACCCGAACTGGACGCTTCCTGCCATGAAATTGCAGCGAGCAAGAAAAACGTGCGTCTTCTAAGCTGTGGCAGCTGGGACAAGGCAGAAGCGGGAATGGAGTACAAACGCGTGGCCGGGGGCTTTTTGTTACAGGATCGCGATCAGGCCATGGTCAGTGCAGCCGACCTGAAACAGGTGAGCAAGCGAGCTGCAACCCAGGACGAGATAAGAGATGCCCTGTTTGCCTGGAAAGTAGGCAAGTTTGTCAAATCCAATGCCATCGTTTACTGCCAGGGCCAACGCACTATCGGTGTAGGCGCCGGGCAAATGAGTCGGGTGAACTCGGCCCGCATCGCCGCAATCAAAGCCGAACAAGCCGGTCTTGAAGTCGCTGGCAGCGTGATGGCGTCGGATGCATTCTTCCCCTTCCGGGACGGCATCGACAATGCCGCCGCGGTAGGAGTTCGCTGCGTTATTCAGCCGGGGGGGTCCATTCGCGACGACGAGGTAATCGCAGCCGCGGACGAGCACGATATGGCGATGCTCTTTACCGGGGTGCGCCACTTCCGTCATTGATCACGAGTCCGGGGCTTGTGCGATAATCGTAAAAAATAGCAGGGGAAATGGTATGACGCTGGAAACCATCAAGGACATTCTGGACTGGACCAGGCAGCTTCACGAAGAACTGGCTCGCCTGTACCGTGACTCTTCCGGTGAGAGCGATGACGAAAAAACCCGCATGCTCATGACCTATGTGGCAGACCACCAGGAGCGGTTGGCCGAGGCCATTGCCCACTATGAGAAAGACTCCACTGTGACCATGATGGACTCATGGATCCAGGATTATGTGGAGAAAAATTCCTTTATGCAGGGCTGGCGAAACGCCATGAACCTGGCCGGAATGAACTTTGATCAGGTTCTGGACAACACGGTAAAAACCCACCAGCAGTTAATCGGGCTTTATGAGGACCTGGCCGAAGCGTCCAAAACCGAACGCATGAAGGAGCTGTTTGAAAACCTGCAAAACCTTGAACAGCACGAACTGATGCGAATGGTTCATACCACAGAACGCTTTAGCGATATCTAGCAAACGGACTCAGGCGAAACAGAGATGAATGTACTGGTAGTAGGGTCGGGCGGCCGCGAACATGCGCTGGCATGGAAAGCGGCGCAAAGCAGCCGTGTCGAGAAGGTTTTCGTGGCTCCGGGAAATGCCGGAACCGCCACCGATGCCGGCTTGCAAAATGTCGATATTGACCCGGCCGATCATCAGGCTCTGATCCAGTTCGCCCGCGACAACCAGGTGGAGCTCACCATAGTTGGGCCAGAGGCACCCCTGGTTGCCGGTCTGGTCGACGACTTTCAGTCGGCCGGTTTGCATTGCTTCGGACCCGGGGCAAAGGCGGCCCAACTGGAGGGCTCGAAGGCCTTTACCAAAGACTTCCTGTTGCGCCACCATATTCCAACCGCCTACTACCAAACCTTCACCGAGGTTGAACCCGCCCTGGCCTATATTGAAATGCAGGGCGCTCCCATTGTTGTGAAAGCCGATGGCCTGGCCGCGGGCAAAGGTGTGATCGTGGCCGAGACCGTGCAGGAAGCGCAGGACGCGGTTCGTGACATGCTTTCAGGCAATGCCTTCGGCGCAGCCGGCTGTCGCGTGGTTATCGAGGAATTTCTTGAGGGCGAGGAAGCCAGCTTTATCCTGGTGGCGGACGGCGAGCAGGTGGTGCCCCTGGCAACCAGCCAGGACCACAAACGCGTTGGCGAGGGCGACACCGGGCCAAATACCGGCGGCATGGGGGCCTACTCGCCGGCGCCCGTCGTCACCGACGCGGTTTACCAGCGCATCATGGACAAGGTAATTATGCCCACCCTCCGCGGCATGGCTGCCGAGGGCATGCCTTACCGGGGTTTTCTTTACGCTGGCCTCATGATTACCCCCCAGGGCGAACCCAAAGTCATTGAATACAACTGTCGCTTTGGCGACCCGGAAACACAACCTATCCTGATGCGCCTGAAGTCGGACCTGGTTAACCTCTGCCTGGCCGCCATCGAGGGCAAGCTGGAAGGTGTCGAGCTGGAATGGGATCAGCGCCCGGCGGTGGGCGTGGTTCTGGCAGCCGGCGGTTATCCCGGAAGCTACGCCAAAGGCACGCCGATTCAGGGGCTGGAAAAGCTGCAGCAATCAGCCGATGAAAAAGTCTTTCACGCGGGAACGAAACTGGAGGGCAATCAGGTCGTAACCAACGGCGGCCGGGTGATGTGTGCAACAGCAATGGGCAACTCAGTATCGCAGGCACAGCAAAACGCCTACGCGCTGGCCTCTCGGGTAAGCTGGGAAGGCTGCACCATGCGCAATGATATTGGCTGGCGCGCTATCGAGCGCGAGCAAGAAGACACCGAAAAATAGTCAGGCTGTCAGCCGCTGTTTTACAGCCTGCTGACATTTGAATCGCACTGCGCACAGGCGCTACAATTCGCAATCTTCGCGGCACGCCTGTTGCGGCGAAGAAATCCTAAGGGGTGGCTCCAGTATGCGGAGCCTGAGACAGCAGCGGCCTCGCTGCCAAACCCTTTGAACCTGATCCGGTTAGCACCGGCGTAGG
>CAKZNR010000159.1 GCA_937129725.1 uncultured Cellvibrionales bacterium
TGCTCACGAGTTTGATGCCTCCCTCAGGCATGATGGTCTTCAGCTTCTTCTGGAGAGCCTGCTGCATGGGCTCCATTTGGAGAGTTGGTCTCAAGAACTCTCTAGGCTTGGCGAGTGAGATGTTGTCGAGCTGGATTTTGATCAATTCTCTTTCACCTCCGGCGGGCCTATCGCTTCCACCGGCTTGGTGGTTTCGTAGCTGTTGCGTGTTTCTTCGTTGTCCTGGCTGCGCACGCGGCGAATATCGAAATGCGGCGTTTCCATGTCGGGCTGTGCAATAACCAGAATACGAGAACCGGGGTGGCGGCGCTCGATATCGGAAATAGCGCGACGCTTTTCGTTCAGCAGGAAGCTGGCCACTTCAAGCGGCACAAAGGTTTGTACTTCCTGGGTGAAGTCCTTTTGTGCTTCCTCCTCGAGCAGGCGCAGGATGGAAAGCGCCAGCGAGCGAATACCGCGAATGGTGCCCTGGCCTTCACAGCGCGGGCAGGTTTCGAAAGTGGTTTCTTCCAGCGAGGGGCGCAGGCGCTGGCGCGACATCTCGAACAGGCCGAATTTGCTGATGCGTGCGGTTTGCACGCGGGCGCGGTCAATACTGAGAGATTTGCGCATGCGCTCTTCCACTGCATTGCGGTTTTTCGCCGGGGTCATGTCGATAAAGTCGATAACCACCAGGCCGCCAATGTCGCGAATACGCAGTTGGCGGGCAATTTCTTCGGCCGCTTCCAGGTTGGTTTGCAGCGCGGTTTCCTCGATGTCGCCGCCCTTGGTGGCGCGCGAGGAGTTGATGTCGACAGATACCAGCGCTTCGGTTACGTCGATAACCAGCGATCCACCCGAGGGCAGTTTCACTTCGCGCTCGTAGGCCGATTCAATCTGGTTTTCAATCTGGTAGCGGTTGAACAGCGGCAGATCGTCCTCGTAGTGGGTAATGCGGCTTTCGTAGTCGGGCATTACCTGCTTGATGAAGGTGCTGGCCAGCTGGAAGGCTTCCCAGTTGTCTACCATTACCTCGCCGATGTTGGGGCGCAGGTAGTCGCGAATGGCGCGAATGATGACGTTGCTTTCCTGGAACAGGAAATGCGGTGCCGGGCTTTTCTCCGACTCGGTTTTAATCTCGTTCCACAGGCGGGTGAGGTAATCCACGTCCCACTGCAGTTCCTCGCCAGTGCGGCCCACCCCGGCAGTGCGCACGATAATGCCCATGCCTTTGGGAATGTCTACTTCCGACAGCGCCTGTTTCAGTTCGGTGCGCTCGTCGCCTTCGATTCGGCGCGAAATACCGCCGGCGCGGGGGTTATTGGGCATCAGTACCAGGCAGCGCCCGGCAAGGCTGATGTAGGAGGTGAGGGCAGCGCCCTTGTTGCCACGCTCTTCTTTTTCAACCTGAACAATAATCTCGGTGCCTTCCTTGATTACGTCCTGGATGCGGGTTTTACCGCTGCCGTTTTTGCCGCTGTAGTACTCGGGGGCAATTTCTTTCAGTGGCAAAAAGCCGTGGCGCTCGGAACCGTAGTTCACAAAGCAGGCTTCGAGGCTGGGTTCTACCCGGGTAACTTTGCCTTTATAGATATTGGCCAGCTTTTGTTCGCGGCCGCGGTTTTCAATATCGAGATCGTAAAGTTTCTGGCCATCGACCATGGCGACCCGGATTTCTTCCGGTTGTGTCGCGTTGATAAGCATGCGTCTCACTGACGTCTTCTCCTTTATGGAGCAGGCGAGAGACGGAAAACCGGGGCAGGGGAAAGAAGAAATCAGCCAAGTATTGCCGACCGTTCAAGCCGGTCTGGCAGGTTTCCTCAGCTGTGATGTCTGCAGTGCAGTGGCGTATGCCAAAGCCTGTGTCGCCACCCAGCCGAAGTGTCGGCTGATGTCATATCTTTAAGTAATACAGTAACTTAAATAAACTACTTAAAGTAAATTATCCTGCTAGTCTTTTGCTGCCATCGCTGCCACAGGGGCGCGATAGCAATAATTCCGTCAATTGCCCACTCGGGCTTTTATGAGCTCCGTGGCTTCGCTGCACCTTGAAGTAACTCAGGATTGTTCGTTGCCTGGGTCTTCAGGGCGGCTACTAAAGCTGCCACCTGAATGGCTGGCCAGCGTGTTGGGCCAGGGGCTCTCATTTGGATGTGCGCCTTTAGGTCAGGCTCCGCGCTGCCCGTTTGTTTGGGCAGGGTCCTCATTCCTGGGGCGCAGCATCCCCTGTTTTGTGCACCGTGCCTAACTTCGATCGCCCTTCGGGCGTTGTCGGAGGCTATAATCCGGTGCTGCTCTTACCGGCCAAACCCTTCAAAAAGTTGTTTATGGGCTTGGTCGACCGCGGGAGAATAGCAGACGCGCAGCGGTTGCTCAATCCACCTGTTCCATGCAATGGTCGTTTTATGCCCTCACAACCCCCTGATTTTTCAAAAAAAGCTGGCAAAGCCGGCGCTGGCAGGCCCGCCCGGCCAGCGGCCGATGGTGCTGTGCATCAGCAAACTGCGGGTGAAACTCCGCCCAGTGCCTCGGTTCAGCGGGTTCAGGTGGCCGAGGCCGAAGACAACCAGCGGGTGGATAACTTTCTCACCTCGCGGCTGAAGGGCTTACCGCGTTCGAGGCTTTACAAGCTGTTGCGCTCGGGCCAGGTGCGGGTAAATGGTGGCCGGGTGAAACCGTCCAGCCGCTTGCACACGGGCGACGAGGTACGAATTCCGCCGGTACGACTGCCAACCCCGGGCGAAATCCAGCCGGCCAGCAGCGGGCAGCTGCAGCGCTTGCGCAATGCCGTGTTGTTTGAAGACGAGGCGTTGATACTGCTGAACAAGCCGGCGGGCATGGCGGTGCACGGTGGTAGCGGCATTAGCCTGGGCCTGATCGAGCTGGCGCGACAGGTATGGCCAAAAGACAGCAAGCTGGAGCTGGTGCATCGGCTGGACCGGGATACCAGTGGCGTGTTGATGCTGGCGAGAACCCGTCAGGCACTGCTGGCCATGCAGGAACAGCTGCGCGAGCACCGCATGGAGAAAACCTACACCGCGCTGGTAAATGGCAAATGGCCCAAGGCAACCAGGGTGATTGACGCGCCATTGGAGCGCAACCAGCTGAAATCGGGCGAGCGCATGGTGAAGGTATCCGGCGAGGGCAAGGCGGCCGAGTCGAGATTTCGCATTTTGCAGCCCTTCAAAGCATCTTCTGTGCAGGGCGCTGATTTGCCGGCCACCACTCTGGTGGCGGTGCAGATTCTGTCCGGTCGAACCCACCAGATTCGCGTGCACAGCCAGCTGGCCGGCCACAGCCTGATTGGCGACGAAAAATATGGCGCTCGGGAAGTAAATCGGGCCTTCGCCAAGGCTGGCCTGAAACGCATGTTTTTGCATTCCTCCAGCCTGGTATTTCGCCACCCCCTTAGCGGCGACCGGGTAGAAATTGATGCACCCTTGCCGGACGAGTTGCAGGCCCTGGTGGATCAGCTTGATCCCGGTCGCAGGTAGGGCGGTTTTATGCTGGTGATATTCGATTGGGACGGCACGTTGTGCAGTTCGCTCGACCGTATTGTACTTTCTGTGCAGCGCTCCTGTGAGGACGCCGGGGTAGAGCCGCCCTCAACCGAGCAAACCCGCAGCATTGTGGGGCTGGGTTTGCAGGAGGCCATGGACGAGCTATTTCCGGCAGTGGCAGCGCCGCAGCGCGAGTTGATACGTGAGCGTTACCGCCATCACTTTGTTAGCCTGGACGTGGAGGCGCCTTCGCCCCTATACGAGGGTGCGCTGGAAACCTTGCAGGGGTTGAAAGACCGAGGCTATCAGTTGGCGGTGGCTACCGGTAAATCGCGCGTGGGCTTGCAGCGGGTATTGGATGAAAAGCAGATGCATCATTGGTTCGATGCTACCCGCTGTGCCGACGAAACGCGCAGCAAGCCGCACCCGCAAATGCTTCATGAGTTGCTTGACGAGCTGCAACGCCCGACTGACGAGGCGGTGATGATTGGCGATACACACGCGGATCATGATGCCGCGATTGCCGCCGGATGCCAGCATGTGATTGCCATCACAGATACCGCCCCGGCAATTCCGGATTTCATGCCAAAATCAAGCTATGCCATAGCATCTTGTGCTGATCTGCCGGCTTTGATCGCCCGCCTCACCGCGTGATACGCACCGGTAACTAGCTGATTTCTATGTGATTTACAGATTTGAGTATTATAGTACTCAAGATCATGACGCCATTTAACAGATAAAAAACCGCCCCAGTCGTTTTAAACGGCTGGGGCTTTTTGTGGTCGGCTTACCTCTAATTTCAGAGGTGTCTCCGACTACGCCAAAAGGAATCTATCCTCTTTTCCTAAAGTGAAGATACCAAAGAAAGGTTAACCGACCGTTAGCGCATTAAATAATCTTTAAAAACTACCCATCCAGTTTCTGGCGGAGCAGGTCATTGACTACCCCCGGATTGGCCTGGCCTTTGGATGCTTTCATCACCTGCCCGACGAAGAATCCGAACAGCTTATCTTTGCCGCCGCGATATTCATCGACCTTATCGGTGTTTTCCGCCATCACGGTATCAATCATGGCTTCAATCGCGCCGGTATCTGATACTTGCTTGAACCCCTTGGCTTCAATCACCTGATCCGGATCATCGCCAGATTCCAGCATGAAGGCGAACACATCCTTGGCAATACGGCCAGAAATCGTGCCATCGCTGATGCGGTCAACCAGTTGTCCTAGCTGATCCGGTGTAACCGGTGAGTCGGCCAGATCAAGCCCCATCCGGTTCAAAGCCCCGAACAATTCCACCGTCATCCAGTTTGCCACCAGTTTAGCATCACGGCCAGCCGCCGCCGCTTCATACCACGCGGCAGTTTGGCGGTCTTCGCTGATCAAGGCGGCATCATAAGCGCTTAATCCAAATTCATCGGTCAGACGTTGACGCAAGGCATCCGGCAATTCCGGCAAGTTCTGGCGCAAATGTTCAACCCATGCCGCGTCCAGTTCCAGCGGCAACAAGTCCGGATCAGGAAAATACCGGTAATCATGCGCGTCTTCTTTGGATCGCATAGGGCGCGTCTGGCCGGTTGAGGTATCAAATAGCCGCGTTTCCTGATGAATTGTGCCACCATCTTCGATGACCTCAATCTGGCGTGCTACCTCGCTATTGATCGCCTGGGCGATAAAACGGATGGAATTCAGATTTTTGGTTTCTGTCCGCGTGCCAAGTTCCGCCCCCGGACGGCGCACCGACACATTACAATCAGCACGCATCGACCCCTGTTCCATATTGCCATCACATGTTCCCAGAAACCGCAAAATTGAGCGCAATTTGGTCACATAGGCAGCGGCTTCTTCGGCGGAATGCATATCCGGACGTGATACAATTTCCATCAACGCCACGCCGGAGCGGTTCAGGTCGACATAGGTGGCGTTGGGATCCATATCGTGAATGGATTTGCCGGCATCCTGTTCCAGGTGCAGGCGCTCGATGCGCGCTGTAAATGTGTAGGCGGGATCACCGTGCGATGGCTCCACATCGA
>CAKZNR010000160.1 GCA_937129725.1 uncultured Cellvibrionales bacterium
AGTTTAGATTGATTACCGGCAATCTTATCAGCTAGACTCTTCAATACATCATTCTGATTCCATGAAGGTTGTTCACCCTTATTCATTGCCGCGTGAAAGAACGCGCGTTTCTCTTCAAAAAACTGGCGAAAGCGATCCAGGTTCAGGGAATTGCTGTCGGCCTCGGTAGCTGAAAAGTCGGTATTCACCGTTACGGCGAGATTTATCTGGGGTGTCACCTTATAAAACATGTCCACCGAGGGTTGGCTTTCACTGCGGCTGACGTCTGTCTGGTAGTTTTCATAGTGGCTTGCGCTAATGGCAGGCACTACATCCAGCCCCAGGCCTTGAGTAACCTCACGAATGCCCACCATGGTGCCAGCCGCGGTGGGGTTGCTGCTGCCATTGTAGGAATACCAGGACATGCTTTCCTGGGTGCGCTGCAGGCCGCGCCAGAAATTCACACCCCAGATTTCGTTGGCCGGGTCGAACGACAGCGACTTGAAGGGGATTCGCATTTCCGCCACCCAGCCGTCGTCCGCGATGCGCGCCGCGGTCGTCCAGATGCCCTCCCAATCGTTGGATGAACGCGTGGGGCTGGTGTAAATCGACTCCGAGCGAACGCCATTGGGGTTCACCTGAAACTGGTAACCGCCGGTGCCGCTGTTGAAGGGGTCGAGCATCAGGGTGAAGTTGTCGTCCTGCCATAGCTCGCCACCCTGCTCGAGCACATTGGCGCTAATTTCCTGTGGCTGGGAATCGTGTGCATACACAGCCACATACAGCGCATCTTCGTCGTACATAAAGTACACATCGGTAGGCTCGCTGGCCGGGCGGTATTCGATGGGCCGACGTTGATAAAGGTCGCTACGTACCGCAGCTTGCTGCCAGGCGGGTTCGTCGATCTTGCCGTCGAGAACCGGAGCCTGTTCGGTGCGCGGAATGTTGAATACTTTTCCGGAGGCATCGGGTGCCTGCTGGGCCTGAAGGGGCAAAGCAATCATGGCCAAGCCGGCAAGGCAAGCAGGGTACAAAATCTTTCGGGTGTCGGGCATCGCAATGGTGGCAGAATTTGGAAGCAGGGCATTCTACCAAGGCGGGGTGGCGGTTGACGTAAAGATACATTTAGTACGGCAGGCGTAATCTTTGGCAAATTGATAGAATCCGGTTTGATGTTTCACTTGCTGGTTCTGGCATGAATACAGGCTTTTCTCGACTTACAGTGCATTTCCCGCTGCAGCATTGTCTTTTCGCTTTGCTGGTGTTGAGCGGTTGCAGCCAGGGTCCGCAGCAAACCGAGCTGCAAGGCCCCACTATGGGCACCAGCTGGTCGGTCAAGCTGGTTAGCGAAAAAGCGGTGGATGGCGATGCGGTTCAGGCTGGAATTCAGCAGCAGCTCGACCTGGTGAATGGGTTAATGTCCAATTGGGACCCCCAGTCGGAAGTGAGCCAGTTCAACCGGGCATCTGCCGGCTGCTATCCCATCTCCCGCCACACATTCGAAGTGGCCGATGTATCTATGCAGCTGGCGGAGTTGTCTGACGGGCTGTTCGACGTAACGGTTGGCCCCCTGATCGAATTGTGGGGCTTTGGCACCGAGTTCACCGCCGACCAAATGCCATCGCAAGAGCAAATAGACATTGCGCTGCAGCGGGTAGACCACGACTTTCTGTCGCTGTCGCCGGGCGAGTGGTGCAAGTCGATCGACGGCCTGTTTGTAAACCTGTCGGCCACGGCCAAAGGCTATGGGGTCGACCTGGTAGCCAATTTCCTCGAAGCCGAAGGCTTCGATCGCTACCTGGTAGAGGTTGGGGGTGAAATCAGGGTGGCCGGAAGCAATCTGCAGGATATGCCCTGGCGGGTCGGCATCGAGAAGCCGGCTGATGATTCCAGCAATCAACTGGTTCAGGGTGTGATTGACCTGAATCAGGGCGCGGTTGCTACCAGTGGCGATTACCGCAACTACTTCGAGGTGGATGGTGAGGTGTATTCCCATGTTATCGATCCGCGTATTGGCTACCCCATCCCCCACGAATTGGCTTCCGTTACCGTGATTCACGAGTCGGCACTGTGGGCCGACGGTTGGGCCACGGCACTGTTGGCCATGGGGCCGGATATCGGCATGCGCATGGTCAACGCCATTGGCTTGCGCGTTTTTATGGTGCAACGTACTGCCAATGGCTACCGCGAGATCACCTCAGACAACTGGTAGCGCTTAATGAAATTTAACGGCCAGAATGTGAGCTACGCCAACAATTGCTCTAGTATTCCACCACTCTCTTGATGCGCAACAATATGAAACAGTCCAAAGCCCTGATTTTTACCCTGGTACTTGCCGTCGCCGCGGGTGGCCTCTGGTGGTACAGCAATAACCAGCCGGCACCCGAGGCCGGTGGCTGGGGCGGTGGTGAGGCCAGCGTTTCACTGG
>CAKZNR010000161.1 GCA_937129725.1 uncultured Cellvibrionales bacterium
GATATGCTTTATAAGAATGATTGTACAGTACATGAAAACAGTAGATCTGCAAGTAAGACATTTGGAATCTGAAATTACTAAAATACTATAATGTGTATATGGAAATCCGCATCATCATGGTTTTTATTTGATTTCATGTGACTGTTGGCGTTGGCAAAATTTCGTAAACCGGTTCAAATTTCAATAGTTACAGTTCAATCATCTATATTTTTGTAAATTGTAGAGTAAGTTTTAGTGTCAGGTGTGTACCAATATTTGGTCAAATAGCAAGTTGTTTGAACCACAACAGTCCAAAGATGTTTTCGCTGATAAGCGGGTTCTGGCAGTGGTTCCTGCAAGTGCCGGAATTGCGTTGCCTTCAATTACCCATTCTTCGATTTCACCCGACGGGCCAGCGCCCTCGATGGTGAACCAGACGTGGGGGCTTACCCAGTCTTTTTCGGTAATTGTGCCCGAGATTTCGATAATCTCGTTCAGCAAGAAATTGGCTCGCGAGTGGTGAGCAGCTGCGCCGCCAACCAGGCTCATCGCCAAAGTTGCGAGCAGCACTTTTTGTGCAAACTGTTTCATTATTTTCCTACCCCATTTGTCGAAGTGGTCAGAGATTATCACCACCTTGGGCGATAGTGGAGTTTGTATGCGCGGACATTAATTTAACGGAGCTTTCGCTATATTTACATTCACCAGAATGAGGCGTTTAATTCTTGGAAATGGCGCACTAATTGGCGTGGTACTGCAGGTTTTGCACGGAGTTGCGCGAAACGGTAAAGGACCCTGCTGTCTGACTTTATAGACAGTAAAATTTGTTTTTGTCATACCAGCTTATGACAAACGAAATGGGCGCCGGGCCGCTTTGGCCGGTTTCAGGTATGCAGGCCGTCCGGTATCACCCCGGGGCGTATCAGCGCCCCTGAAGTGTGGCGACCAGTTGGCGAGGCCCGGCATGGTCGCGATGTTCGCAAAGGTAAATTCCCTGCCAGGTGCCCAGCGCCATACGGCCCTCGCGAACAGGCAGTAGCAGCGATTCGCCTATGAGCACGCTCTTGATGTGTGCGGGCATATCGTCTGGCCCTTCATCCGCATGCAGGTATGGCGCATTTTCTGGAACCATGCGGTTCAGGTGATTTTCCAGGTCAACTCGAACACTGGGGTCGGCATTTTCGTTGAGGGCCAGCGATGCCGAAGTGTGCTGCATGAAGAGATGAAGCAAGCCCACCTGGCATGCGGAAAGGTCGGGTAACTGCTTTAAAACCTCTTGGGAAACCAGGTGCACCCCGCGTGGATGGGCAGGCAGCTTGATAATTGTTTGCTCGAACAGGGGCTGGCTCATCAGGGCATCGGGGTTGGATAGGGGTGCTTTTCGATCATGGGGATAGGGTCACCGTGCCCGTCGATCACACAGACATGGTGGCGATTCAGCTGGCGCGGCTCGCTGACACCGCAGCTGTGCGCAATCATGGCGACTTCTTTAACCATGTTCGCCGAATAGTTGGCTACTCGTTCGCTTTTGACCCCGGTGTCCAGCCCTTTTTGCAGGGCGGGGTTGTGAGTGGTGATGCCGGTAGGACAGGTATTTTTGTTGCACTGCAGTGCCTGAATACAGCCCAGCGCAAACATAAAACCGCGGCCATTAACAACGGAATCGGCACCCATGCAAAGCGCCCATGCCACGTCGGACGGGTTAATCATTTTGCCGGAACAGAACACCCTAACCCGGTCACGCAGGCGGTGCCGTTCCAACTGGTCGACCAGAATGGGCAGGCTGGTGCGCAGCGGCAAGCCCACGCAATCCATCAGGCTCTGTGGAGCGGCACCGGTGCCGCCATCGCCTGAATCCAGCGTAATGAAATCGGGGGCATCCGCCGGGCCCCGCTCGGCAATGCGCTTGCACAGCTTGATCAGCCAGTCGTGCTGGCCCATGACAAATTTGAACCCGGTGGGTTTGCCGGTGATGTTGCGTACCCGCACGATCATATCCAGCAGGTCGTCTACCGAAGTGATTTCAGGTTGGCCGTTAGGGCTAATGGAATCTTCATGCTCTGGAATGCCCCGGGTAGAGGCAATCAGGCCGGTTACCTTTTCACCAGGCAGAATGCCGCCCTTGCCGGGTTTGGCGCCCTGGCTGAGTTTTATTTCGAACATGCGTACCTGCTCGTGCAAGGCAACCCGTTCGAGTTTTTCTTCGCTCAATTCGCCCTTGGCGTCCCGAACTCCGTACTTGGCCGTGCCAATCTGGAATACCAGATCACAGCCACTTTCCAGGTGGTAGGGCGACAACCCGCCTTCTCCGGTATTCATCCAAATGCCAGCCTTGGCAGCGCCATGTGAAAGTGCGCGAACCGCCGGAACCGAAAGAGCGCCGAAGCTCATGCCCGAAATATTGAAAAAAGATCGGGTTTGGTACGGTTGCTTTGCATAGCCCTCGCCAATTTGCAGGCAGCTCGCCTGTTCGGCCTGGGTTTCCAGTTTGGGGATAAAGGCGTTCAGAAAAAGGGTGTCGCCCTGTTGGTTCAATACGCGCGTACTGCCGAAGGCAAGGGTGGAATCCAGATTTTTGGCGGCTCGATACACCCAGGTGCGCTGGGCGCGATTGAATGGCAGCTCTTCGCGGTCGAGGGCGAAAAAATACTGGCGAAAAAACTCGCCGAGATGTTCCAACTGATAGCGCAAGCGGCCGATCACCGGGAAGTTGCGGCGAATGGCGTGTTGCTTTTGGCGCACATCCTGAACGTACATGATAACCACCAGCAGCGCGCCCACACCCAGGGCAAACACAAACAGAAGTGCACTGAATTCCAGCACCAGCAATCCCCAGTTCATCCAATCCTGCATGGCAACGGCCTCTTTGGTTGACTCATTAATTCGCGAGCGGGTAGGGTAGGTTTCGCGCAGATTCCGCCCTGCGGCGCTATACTGCCTTCCATCATAACAACGCTCACGAGGGGAAAAATGAAGCGCATCAATTTTTTTGTAGCCGGTACAGTTGTTCTTCTGGCAGGTTGTGCCGCCATGTCTTCGATGCCGGGCGACGACCCGCTAGCCAATGGGCTGACTGGAGACGTCAGCATTGCAACGGGTTCCGACTGGATGCTGATGGATGGCGTGCTCAGCTCGGTGCGAGGCGAACCCATGGGTTTTGTGTACACCAATCGGTCGTACAGCGACTTCGAGTTGAACGCCGAGATTTATGTCGAAGGCCAAACCAATTCAGGCATTTTTGTGCGCTGCGAGTCGATGCCAACTATCAGCCCGATGGTCTGCTACGAGTTCAATATTTGGGATTCGCACGCAAACCCCGAGTCGAAAACCGGCTCGATTGTGACCTTCGCCGGTCCCATGGCTGAGGTATCAACCGAGGACGAGTGGAGCGATATCAGGGTGCGGCTTGTGGGCAACCATCTGCAGATGTGGGTAGATGGCACAGCAACTGCCGACATTATGGATGACACCTACGCCGAGGGGCCTATAGCGTTCCAGTACGGCGGCAGCAACGGCCTGGTGAAGTTTCGCAATATTCGCATACAGGACCTTTCCGAAACCGCAGCAGAAATGTAGCGCCACAGACGTAGCAATACCTGTATCTACAGGCAGCTTTCTGCCGCCGCGCCTGTTTCCACTATAATGCGGCCAGCAGACAATACAGCACAAAAAGGCGCTTTCAGCCGCAATTGAAAGCGCCTTTTTCAGCGAACAACGAGGGTACGCAAATGACTGATGACACCATGATCCGCGACATGATGGCCAGGGCGCGCACAGCCCAGGCCGCATATGCACAGATGAACCAGCAGCAGGTTGACGCCATTGTGCGTGCAATTGGCAAGGTGGTTTATGACAACGCAGAAGAGCTGGCCCGCGAAGCGGTAGACGAAACCCGCATGGGCAAGTACGAAGACAAGGTTGCCAAGAACAAGGGCAAATCACGCGCCATTTGGAACAATCTGAAAGACAAGCGCTCGGTTGGTGTAATCAGCGACCGCGATGAAAACGGTTTGATTCATGTGGCCAAACCTGTGGGTGTTGTTGGTGCGGTTACACCCACCACCAATCCGGTGGTTACTCCCATGTGCAATGCCATGTTTGCCCTCAAGGGAGGCAACGCCATTATTTGTGCGGCGCATCCGCGTGCCAAGAACGTCAGCTCGAAAACGGTTCGGTTGATGCAAGCTGAAGTGGAAAAACTGGGTGGTCCGGCCGACCTGATCCAGATTATCGAAGAGCCTTCAATTGAGCGCACTCAGGAGCTTATGCGGTCTGTTGACGTGCTGGTCGCAACAGGTGGCCCTGCCATGGTGCAAGCGGCATACAGCAGCGGCAAGCCCAGCTTCGGGGTTGGCCCGGGAAATGTGCAGGTGATTATAGATACCGATGTCGACCTCGAAGATACGGCAGAAAAAGTGATTACCGGCCGCAGCTACGACTACGGCATTATCTGCTCGGGCGAGCAATCGGTTATTGCGCAAAAAGATCGCTACCAGGATGTGATTAATGCGTTTGTGGCGCATGGTGCTTACTACATTGACGATCAGGCTGTTGCCGACAAGCTGCGAGGCGTGTTGTTTGTGGATGGTCACATCAATGGCGAAGTGGTTGGCCAGAGCCCCGAACGAATTGCCGAAATGGCTGGTATCGAAATTCCCGAAGGCACGCGTGTCATTCTGATCAAGTCTAACGGCAGCCAGGATGATATTTTGCGCAAGGAAAAAATGTGCCCAGTGATGGTAGCTTTCGAGTACGACTCTTTTGAAGACGCGGTTGCCATTGCCAAGCACAACCTGGAAATGGAAGGGGCCGGGCACTCGGCTGCCATTCATTCCAACACTCCTCAGCACGTGGAAATGGCGGGTGTTGCTCTGCCCATCAGTCGACTGGTGGTCAATGAACCCAGTTCCATTACGGCCGGTGGAGCGCTCACCAACGGTTTTGCGCCCACTACCACGCTTGGTTGCGGGTCCTGGGGTAACAATTCCATTTCCGAAAACCTGGATTACAAGCATCTGATTAACGTGTCCCGTATTGGCTACAAGAAAGACGCCACTCCGCCCACGGATGAGGAGATTTGGGATCAGGCCAGCTAAGGGGGGAGGTTCACTGGCCAGTTCGGTAGCCCATGTAACTACATGCTTTTATTGTGCGATTGCACAATAAAAAAGTAGAGGAATCAGCAGCTTAAGGCTTGCTTTTTACGTCTTTCTAGGCTGTAATGCGGCCTTAATAATTTAGACATCCAGGTAATAACTGGTTGAATCCTTGAGGGGGGAAATAAAAACAAGAGAGTCCTCAAGCTCCGATAAAAAAAGCAAAATTGAAAGCTCGCATATGCGAGCTTTTTTTTCGCCTGAATTCAGAGATTACTGCTTTACATGCCCGGCCATGTTGCCGGGTTAGGGCCTGTCAGACACCTACTGCACAGGCTGCCAGACAAATTGGTTATTGCGTATTCAGGTTGCGGAAGTAGTCGGCCGTATCCTCGTCGTCCTGGGCAGCGCTGCCAGACCCCGGGCGCAATTCAATGGTATCCGCGCGCGGATCGCCACTTAACCCCAGCTCCAGTTTCTCCAGCTGGCTGATTAGCCCGCGCAGGCTGTCGGCAATTCTTTCGCTGTCGCCGCGCTCCGCCGACAGCTCTCGCGCCATCTGTTGGGCCTCGATGATTTGCTGGTCAGTCAAGCCGGCGGCCAGCAGCTGGTTGCTGATGGCCAACAGTTCGGCCGCTACCTCGGATGCATCTTCTGTGATGCGGTCACCGTCCAGCAGGTCGGCGGCTGTCAGTGGATTGCGGAATGTGAAATCGCCCACCCGAACGCCGCCGCGAACATCTCCGCCACCGGCCCGGTTAGCTCCGCCGATGGCTGTTCCATCCTGCGGGTTCGCCTGCCCGCCGGCTGCTGTCGTTTGGCCGGGTTGATCGCTGGCGCCGGCCGATTCGCCCTCGGCATCGGGGCTGCCTGCGGCAGCCTGCATTTGATCTGGGCCGGGCAGATTGGCTGCCAATTGCTCACGCAGATCAGCCAATCGTTCCGATGGTGATTGCTCGGTATCTTGCCCGGCGGTATTGCGTGCGCTTTCCATGGTGGCCAGATCGGCGGCCGTTTCGGCTCGCTCTCGCAACCGGCGAACGGCATCCGATACAACAAATTCACGCACCGATACTTGCGGAGCCATGCCGTACTCGATGGCTTCGGCAGCATCGGCCAGACGGGCGCCCAGGCGCTCCTCGTCAAGCACGTCGGCGGCATCCTGAAGGGCCGATGAAGATCTGGGCAGTTGCCCCTGAAAATCGCTGACCAGATCGTCAATGCGAGATTCCATCTCGGTTACGGTGTCAGCCATAGCGCGCTTTTCGTCGGCCAGTTGCTGTTCCCGCTGGCCGTCCAGGCCGCTGGTGTAATTGCCTGTTGTGCGGCGTTCGGCCATGGCACGATCGAGGGCCCCGGCCAGTTCATCTTCAACCACTTCCTGACGGCGTTCGAGGTCGCGCGCCTGGCGCGCAATATCAGTGACATTTTCGCGGAATGCCTGTTGGCGCGCTTCGCTCAGTTCATCGAGAGTTTGGCGCAGCTGGTCTGAGGCTGCCTGAGCCGACTGTTCGGCACTGCCATCGTTTTGCCCCGGCTGGCCGGCCGGATCGCCGGGTTGAGGTTGCTCGCCCGAGGCGTTGCGCATCTGGTCAATAATCTCGTCCAGATTTTGCCGAAGCTGGTCTGCTGCCCGTTGCTCGGCTGCGGTTTGTTCGCCGCCCTGTTGCTGCATTTGGTCAAGCTGCTCGCGCAGCTCCTCGGCCTGGCGGGTGAGTTGTTCCTGCTGCCAGCGATCGGCCAGAGTCATCTCCTGGTTTCGACGGGCCTGTTCGGCCAGTTCTTCCTGGCGCCGAGCCAGTTCCTCAAGCTCGTTGAATGCGTCTTCAATCACTTGATCGGGTTGTTGCAGGGCCGGTGACTGACGCGTCTCGTACTGGTTACGGCTCATATCCATTTCGAGCTCATAGATTTCCGCCAGGTCACGTTGCTGACCGCCGCCACCGGCTCCTCCGCCCTGATTCTCCTGCTGCATGGCTATCTGGATGTCACGGAACTGGGCTTCGGCCCGCAACAGGTACTGCAGGGCCTTTTGCTGCGGTGGAACCGAATCGTCCAGTTCGGTTTCCTGCAGGTGATTGGCCGCCGGGTCCATTTGTTCAAGCGCCAGTTCCAGGTTTTCGGCGAAAGCCTGCGCCTGCGGATCTACCAGCAGGCGCCTGGCATCCAACCGATCGAGTGTGGTTTGAGTTTGTTCTGCAAGGGTGCGCTGCAGTTCCGATAACATAAAGGCATTGTCTTCCAGGTATTCCTGGTCAACCTCTTCGTCGCGGTCACGGGCCTTTTGAAGGTTCCAGGTCGCTGCCAGTATTTCGCGTTGACGTTGTGATATCTCGTCTTCGCCACCACCGCCTCCGGCTCCAGCCATGCCCCCGGCACCTGCTCCACCCTCGGCGCGTGAATAGCGCTTGTCGAATGGTTGCACGTCGATAAAGTAGATGTCAGAGGTAACCCGCTGGTTGTGATCCGCGGCTTCCACGTAATAGGAGATCAAATCACCGGGTACCAGCGGTTCGCTGCCGCTCTCTTCGGCTGTCTGGAAAGCAATGTTCTCCAGCTCAAGAAGATGATCGGCCTGCAGGCTTTGCTCGCCGGAAGGCAGCTCAATGCGCTGCCACTCGCCGGCATTAACCGAGATATACAGAGCCAGCTGATCCACGCGGTAGTCGTCGCGAACTTCTACAGAGATGGGCACTTCTTCAATATTGGTTGCGCCCCTGTCACCGCCGGGTACCCGAAGTGCAATACTGGGCTCGCGGTCTTCCAGCACGGCAATGTCGTAGTCGTTGGTGATACGAATCACCTCACTGCCCAATCGTTCGGCCAGGAAGTACTCGCCGCTATCCTGCAACGTCAGGCTGGCGGTTGCCAGGTTGCCATCAACATCAATCGGGACGCGTTCGCCATTTACCAGCAACTCGCCATCCCGAAGGGGCATGTCAGTCTCTATTTCCAGGCTGATCCGGGTGCCTTCAACGCCCTGGATCCGGGTTCCGGTCTCCTGGGTTCGGTCTTCCAGCCCGGTCCAGTCGGGGTAGCTGTAATGAATGGTGAGGCTTTGCAGGTTGGGCAGGTCGATCACATCCACGCGATAGCTCTGGCTGCGAACTCCGGCGGCTTCCACGTAATAGTCGAGGGCTTCGTGCACGCCAAAGAAGCTGAATTCAAAACCCTGGGCCGTTTTGCGCATGGGAACGGCTTCCCAGTCACTGGTGTCGAATCGTGCGTACACCAAAGCGTCGGCCGGGTTGAAGCCGGTGGCGCTGGCCGAGAGGGTAAGGTTGGTGCCGCGCTTGATCAGGGTGTCGCCTGGTGTTACCGCCAATGACTGGGGCGGCAGCCTGTCGGGCATCAGCCAGCCCAGCAGAAAGTGTTGGCTGCCAAAGCGCAGGTTATCCGAGGGCGCGAACAACAGCACCAGCAAGAGAATCAGGCTGGTAGCCGACAGGGCACGCAAACTGTTGAGAAAGCGATTGCTGACCAGCTCGCGCGGATGGTTTTGCGCCAGCTTGTCCAGAATGCTTCCCGCCATCAGTGGCAGGAAGGGATTGGCTTTTTTGCTTGTGGGATCGCTGGCCTCGATATAGGTGCGCAACTCGCCGGCAAGTTCCGGTATGCGCTGTTCCAGCTCGCGCGACGCCGGATCGGTTTCCAGTTGTTGCCTTGGCCGCCAGTAGAGTAGCCAGAACGACAGCGCCAACACCGCGAGTAACAGGAGTCGCAAGCTGTTCAGCCAGACGGGATCGTACGCCACGCGAAAGCCAACCAGCGCTGCGATCGCAGTGATTGCGAGCAGGCAACCCAGCATGACTGCGGTGGTAATTTCTCTGGCGCGATGCCGCACCCGTCCAGACCAGTTGTCCAGCCAGAGTTTCAGCCGATTTTTCTGAGTCATGACAGGCTCTCCCGGCGCACGCGAAGGTGCGCGTTGGCAAACAGGGCTTCGGCCAGCAACAGGGCCAGAAGCGCTGGAAGAAGCCAGTTCTCCCAGGTTCTCCACTCTGGCAGAAGCGCCATCGATTCTCCAGCTACAGCCGTATTATCAACAACCTGTATATTTTCTGGTGAGGCCAGTTCGCGCCAGCGCTGCAAAAGCTGTGGCTCTACCGCTGCCAGGCTGGTTTCAGCCAGGGGGATATTGGCGGCGGCATGATGCAGTCCGCTCGCTGTCTGCAGCCCGTACAGGCCGGGCTCGTCGATACGGTAGGTTCGACGTTGGCCCTGCTCTGACAGCCCCAGCAGGGGTGAACCGTTGGCCAGGAATAGCTGCTGTATCACGGGTGCGCCGCTGCTCTCTTCGCCGGAGCTACTTGCCCCCAGCAAAATACGGTCGCCGGTTTTTATTTGCCGCGGCAACCGGTTTATCTCGGCCATCCAGCTGACCAGTGAGCGCAGCAGGGGCACAAATTCGGGTTGCAGGCTGAGGCTGGTAGCATCGGGAGCAAGGGAATGGGCCAGCAGCAGAATGCGCCCGGCTCCGCGCGTCTGCTCTATCATCCAGGGCCAACCTGCACTGGTTTGCACCAGTACGTTGCCACTGAAGCCAGACAGTTGCCTGGGCTGGTAAAGCTCAGCAGCGAGGCTATTGGACGCGAAACGGCTAAAGGCCG
>CAKZNR010000162.1 GCA_937129725.1 uncultured Cellvibrionales bacterium
ATTCTTCTAACAACAGACTCTTGCCGCTAACTCAGCGAGCCGAGCTAGTCTGATATTGCATTAATGTAGTTTTTTGCCAGCCAACTTACCAGAAGACTAAAACAAAAACCGGCCAGTACACCCAGCCAATTGGCGGCCAGGTCGACCGGATCGAAATAGCGGCTGGGAAGCAACAACTGCAGTATTTCCATGCTGGTGCCGTAAACCAGGACAAACAGCAGAATAAACCAGGGGCTTTTCAGTTCAAGAAAAGCCACCCGGGCCGAAAGGAATAACAGCAGGTTACCGACAAAGTGCAGCCAGGTATCCGGCGTTTGAATACTGGCCACCTGAGTGGTGAGGGACAACCAGGTAAATATTCCCAGCGCCAGCAGAAATTGGCCAACGCGAACCAACCGCACTGGCCAGGCCGTCAGAAATTGGTCAAGTCTCGTCATCATCCCCGGCTTCCTTGTCCGGCTCGGTCAGGTGTTGTACCGACCTGGGCATTTCTTTGCGTGTTTTTGCACCAAGCTTCTCCAGCCGCACAACGCGTCCAACCAGGTTGCCTTTGCCCTCCCCCAACTGGTTGCGGGTTTTCTCGTAGGCGTCACGTGTGCGATCCAGTTGCTCGCCAATTTTGTCCATCGACTCCAGCATGCCAATAAATTTGTCGTGCAGGTCGCCGGCCTGGCGGGCAATTTCCAATGCGTTGGCATTCTGCTTTTCGTTGCGCCAGAGCGACTGCACCGTTTTCAGCATCGGCATCAGCGTGGTATGGCTCACCAGAGTAACCTGCTTGGCAAAGGCTTCATCAAACAAGCCGGGCTCTTCCCGCAAGGCCAGCAACCAGGCCGGTTCAACCGGGATAAACATGAAGACAAAATCGACCGTATCGAGATCGGCAATATCCTGGTAAGACTTGCCCGACAAACCCTGGAAGTGGTTGCGAATGGACTGGATGTGTAGCTTGAGTAACTCGGCCCGGCGCATATCATCAGTTTCGTTCACATAGTCCTGGTAGTGCTTCAGCGACACCTTGGCATCAACCACCATGGCGCGCTGCCCTGGCAAATGCACAATGACATCGGGCATTTGCCGGTTGCCGGATTCGTCGGTAAAAGAAGCCTGCAACTGATATTCGGAGCCCTCAATCAGGCCCGATTGCTCCAGCAGACGCTCCAGTACCACCTCACCCCAGTTGCCCTGCATCTTGCTGTCGCCCTTCAGCGCGCGAGCCAGGTTTACCGCATCACTGCCCAACTGGCTGGCCTGTTTTTGCAGCTCGGAAATGTGGCCTTGCAGCCGATTGCGGTCGGCGGTATCGGCCAGATGAACCTCGTCCACCCGCTTGCGAAATGCTTCTACCTGCTCGCGCAGGGGTCGTAAAGTGGCATCAAGTGATTGCTTGCTGGTCTGGCTGAAGCGCTCTTGCTTGTCGTCGAAAATGCGATTGGCGAGGCGCTCGAAATCGGCCTGCAATTGGCGCGAACGCGCTTCGTCGCCCTGTCGATACTCGGCCAATCGTATTTGTTCTTCTTGCAGCTGCGCCCGGGTTTCAGCCAGCCGGGATTCCAGTTCCAGCCGGGTTTCAGTCAGGGCCTGGTGATGTTCAAGCTGCAGGCGCCGCATGACCAACTGACGGGTAATAAGGGCAGACATTACGGCGACACCAAGCGCCAGCAGCAACCAGGGGAGCGTTTCGGGAGTCATCGGTTCAGGCTACGGGGTGCGCAGCCACAGCAGCGGCACCAGCCTCCGCGCAGTCGTGGTCCTGATCCGGGTGCGCGCCTCCGCAGCCAATGGCGCCAACGACTCGCTCGCCCAGCACCAGCGGCACCGCGCCGGTAGCCGGCATGAAGGGGGTTCCCGCCGCGTGAAGCGCAGAATTCCAAAAAGCGGGGATGCGCTCCCAACTCTCGGCAGTTGCGCGCGTGGGCCGGCGAAAGCTGGCCGCGGCAACGGCTTTGCCAAGGGCAAAATCGGTGGTGAGAAACCCGGTGCCGTCTCCACGCTTTAGCAGCACGGTGCGACCGCTTTCGTCCACTACCGCCACGCTGATGTTCACGCCAAACTCTTTAGCGCGGCTTAACGCCGCTTCCGCAGCCTGCTCAGCCAGGCCCAGACTAAGCTCGATCATAGGCCACGCATCTTGCTTTCAACGCGAAGACGCCCTGCCAGAGTACCCATCACTTTCAGGGCAAAACTGGGATCTTTGCCAACGTACTCGAGAAAACGCTCTTTGGTGATTTTGGCAAGGGTGGTATCGCGAACAGCAACCGCTGTTGCGCTGCGCTGGCGGCTGTCGAGCAATACCATTTCGCCGAACAGCTCGTTTTCGCGAACACTGGCCGGGTACTTGCCGCCGGTTCGAAGCTCAACTTCGCCTTCGACCACGCCATACATCACACTGCCAAGGTCTCCCTCATCGAATACGATGTCGCCAGTTTTGTAGGAGATAAAGTCTTTTTCGTTCTGGAAATCGATCATACTTCCGTTACCTAGCCTTTCAATATTCATTTTCGAGCTCAGTTCAACCTTTAGCTGCTGCACAGCAGGGTGCGCAGAAGATTTATTGCAGTCGGCGGTTTTCGATGCAAAATTCTGGCAAACTTTTTACATGACAGACATCTCACAACCGAACCCTGACACAAGCATGGCTCAACCTGCCGAAAAAGTGCCCCGCGTTGTGGTTTTTGACTCAGGGGTTGGCGGCTTGAGTGTGCTTGATGCTCTACAACGCCAACTGCCCGGGCACCAATATTACTTTGTCAGCGACAACGCCGGTTTTCCCTACGGCACAAGGTCAGAATACTCGTTAACCCAGCGAGTTCACAAGGTACTGCGTCAAATTATGCCGCATTTGCAGCCCGATCTGCTGGTGGTGGTCTGCAACTCGGCCAGCACGGTGGTTTTACCCTCGCTGCGGGAGAGTTACGAGACACCCTTTGTGGGTGTGGTTCCGGCAATCAAACCCGCCGCCGCGCTCAGCAAAACCGGTGTCATCGGGCTGCTGGCGACGCCTGCCACGGTTCAGCGTGAATATACCCACCGCCTGGTGCGAGAGTTCGCACCCAACTGCCGGGTAGAGATGCACGGCTCCGGCGAATTGGTTGAAATAGCCGAACGTGCCATCAGGGGGGTTGCGCCCGGCCCCATGCAGATGCAGCAGGCGCTGCAACCCTTGATTGACCGCTGCTCAGAAGAGGTAGACACGCTGGTACTGGCTTGCACCCATTTTCCGCTGATCAAACAATGGATAGAGCCGTATTTCCCCTCGGTACAACACTGGGTAGAGCCGGCTGATGCCATCGCCCGGCGTGTCGAGTCACTTCTGGGTAAAGGGCAACCTGGCCTGACAGAGCAGCCTCGGGCCATCCTGACCCAGGCTGATGGCGACCTGGATGCCCTGCAAGCTTATCTCGGAAAGCTGGGATTTGGCCCTGTCGAGGTGCGGGAAATCGATGCCGCCCACTAGCGCTCAGAGCCTGCTGGAGACCCTTGCAAACGAACCGGGCACAATCCTGGTATGTGCCAACTCGGCAATCCAGCGCGAGTTACTGCGCTGCCAGGCAAAACGTCTCGGTCAAACCAGCTTCGCCATAGACCGCATTGTCGATTTCGACCTGCTGTTGAAGGATCTTGCGCGGCAGCAGGCCGAGCAGGTCGGCGTCGAGCTGGCCGAGCGCAACCAGCTTGTTGTGCTTTGGCAGCAGGTGCTGGAGCGGTATGCACAGAAACAGCCGGAGCGAGAAATAGATGCCGCTTCGTTGGCCTCGGAAGCACTGCAGGCCTGGCAGTACTTGCTGGAATGGCAGATTCCCCGCGAGCAACTGCAGGATGCCGAACGATTCAACGAATTGCGTATGGCTGACCTGTGCCAACAGTTTGAGCAAGGCCTTGAATCAGCCTCCCTGCAGAGCCAACTGCAACTGGTGCAGCGCTGTATCGATGCAGTCAAGCCCTGTGGCAAAGCCGTGCTGGTGACTGCGGGAGGCGCTCTCTCACCATTAAAAACCAACGTTCTGAAGGCATGCTTTGCCGAGCTGGAAATTTGTCAACTGGCCGATCAGCTGGCCGAATGCCAGCGAATCCAGTTGCCAGACCTGAAGTCGGAATGCCATGCCGCAGCCGCCTGGGCGCTAACAAAATGGCAACAACAGCCCGGCGCCAGAATCGCGCTGATACGCACCGATGGCCAACTCTCCGCAACTGTATGGCGTCGCGAGCTGAAGCGGATACTGGCTGATCAGGTTCCCCTGCATTTTAATTTCCCAAGGCCACTGGAAACCGGCTCTATTGGCGCCGCAACCCAACTGCTGCAATTGAACCGGGCACGGCTGTCGCGCAATGATGCGCGCAAGCTGGTCAACAACCCCTTCTGGCAACTAGAGGATGGCGAGAGTGAAGCCCGCGCTCACTGGGAACGGGCCTGCTGCGACTACGGTCAGCACTGGCTGAGCTATCGACAGTGGGTAACTGCATTGCGCAGCGAATTAGCGCAAATGCAGCCGCTTGAGCCGGCAGCCGAAGCAATGGTTGGCCGCCTCGACCGTTTTGAAGAAATTCGCCGCAACAACCCGTCCAATTGCAGTCTGGCCCAGTGGACCGGCATATTTACCGAGCAATTGTGCGCGTTGGGGTGGCCGGGCCGCAGCACCAGCGCGGCAGAGTCAACCGAGCGTTGGTTGGAGCTGTGTCAGGCGCTGCAACGGCTGGACGCGCTGCACCCAAGTTGCGGTCTGGATCGCGCCCTGTCTTTGCTGCAGCAGCAGGTGGCCAACCTGAAACAGGCACCGCAGCGCACCAGCGAAGGCATAAACCTGCTGGACACACTGGAGAGCGCGCTGGGCTTTGACTACATCTGGCTGATGGGCTCTGATCACCAGAACTGGCCCGCTGCGCCGCAACCCAACAGCCTGCTTCCTGTCGCACTGCAGCAACAGTTCGAAACGCCACGCTGCAGCGCGGAATTGGAGCGCGAGGTGTGCATTCGGCTGTTCGCGCACTTGCAGGCCAACGCACGGGAGCTGGTATTCAGCATCAGCTGCATCGACCCTGACCAGTCACCCGGTTTCAGTCCGCTGCTGCCCGCCTGTGAACTACTGTCCATGGAGCAACCCCGGTTTGCAGTGCAGTGCGCACAGGAGCCAATGAAATGGGTTGACTGCCAGCAGGCTCCGCCCTGGCCAAGGCCGGGCGAACAGGCGCCGGGCGGCAGCAATTTACTGGACTTGATGCTGGGCTCGCCCTTCGTGGCCTTTGCCCGCTGGCGCCTGGCTGCCACCGAGGTCAGCGAAGCCAGTGATGGACTGGACGCCATGCAGCGAGGGTCGCTGGTGCATCAGGTTCTTGAGTTGGTATGGGGCGAACTGGGCGATCAAAAAAGTCTGCTGGCATTGTCTGACAAGCAACTGGCGCAGCTGATCGAAAAATCCATTGAGCTGTCATTGGGGCGAATGTCCCGACGTGGAGTGGAGCTCGACGGTCAGGTCGAAGCCGGGGTGAAAGCCTGGCTCACCAGGCTGCTGGACAGCTGGATGGCGATGGAAAAGCAGCGCCCCGGCTTTGCGGTGAAATCTCTGGAGCAGCTGGCGCAAATCGCCCTGGGGCCAATTATTCTGCGTCTGAAGCTGGACCGTCTGGACCAGCTGGAAAACGGGCAGTTGCTACTGATGGATTACAAAACCGGCACCAGCCAACCCAGTCAGGCGGCGCTGACAGAGTCTCCCCCCGGCAGTGCCCAATTACCCCTTTATGCCATTTCAACTGATGCCCCGGTTGATGCGGTGGCTATTGCCAGCGTGGTAGCCGACAAGCCAGCCATTCGCGGCTTTGGTTCATCGGCGTTACTGCAGAGCATTAAGCCGCTGGACAACTGGCTGGAGTTGCAACAACAGTGGCACCGCGACCTGGAGCAGCTGGCCAATGACTTTGCCAAGGGTGATGCAAGGCACTTCTGCCGCCCTGCCGCGTTTGGTCGCCAGGACCCTTTGGCACCACTGCATCGCCAGCACGAATGGCAGGACTTGCAGGAGTGGCTGACAGATGAATGACCTGCAGGCACGGCAAACGGCACTGGATGTGCAGCGCAGTGTAGCCGTGGCCGCACCGGCCGGCTCGGGTAAAACCTCATTGCTGGTGCAACGCGTATTGCGCCTGCTGGCTCGCAGTCAGCGGCCGGAGGAGATACTGGCCATTACCTTCACCCGCAAGGCAGCCAACGAAATGCGGGAGCGCATTCTCAAAGCACTGCAACAGGCTCGCGACGATGAGCCGGTTACCGAAGCACACGAGCAGGCATTGCGGCAGGATGCTCTGGCAGCACTGGAACAGGACAGGCTGCAGGGCTGGAATTTGCTGGACAATCCATCGCGCTTGCGTTTGCAAACCTTCGACAGCCTGTGCCGATATCTGGCCCGGCGCATGGCGCTTGAGACCGGCGCTATACCGCCTCCCAACCAGCTCGACAACTGCATGCCAGATTACCGCGAAGCGGTTCGCTCGGTGGTGCGTGCTTCAGAAAATTCGCCGCTGGAACAGAGCGTGCAGGCACTGTCGCTTCGATTTGACGGCCACTTTGACCAGTTGGTGGAACAGTTTGCGCAACTTCTGGACAGCCGGGCAGACTGGCTGGAGCTGGTGATGCAACAGGGCCTGCACAGCGATCAACTGAAAATTAATCTGCAGCAGCTGGTGCAGTCCCAGTTGGCGCAGTTGCAACAGGCGCTGGCCGGGGAAGGGCTGTTGCAGCAGCTGGAATGCCTGCTGCACTACTCGATCAGTCACCAGCAGGAACTTCCCGCCGAATGGATAGGCATTCCACTCACTGAGGAAGCGGCAATTTGCGACAACCTCTTGCCGCTGTGGAAAGTGCTGACAAATATGCTGCTGACAAAAGATGGCAGCCCGAGGAAAAGGATAGACAAGGGTATTGGCTTCCCGCCAGCCAAAGATGGCGGCGATGAAGCCCGCAAAACCGAATTGAAAGCTGTGTTGCAGCGGCTCGACTCGCAGCCGCAGCTGGTGCAGGAACTGCAGCGGGTTGCGGCGCTGCCCGAAACGGATGCCAACCCGGATAACCTGCAAATGCTGGAACACCTGGCGCGCTTTCTGCCCGTATTGGCTGCGCAGTTGCAAGTGCACTTCCAGGACAACCAGCGCATCGACTACCTGGGTATTGCCATTCAGGCGTTGCGGGCGCTCGGCACCGAAGAACAGCCGACCAATCTGGCAATGCGCCTCGACTACCGCTTTCGCCACATTCTGGTTGACGAGTTTCAGGATACGTCTGCACTGCAGGTACAGATGATCGAGCGGCTGGTAGGCGGCTGGCAACCAGAAGATGGCAGAACCCTGTTTCTGGTGGGCGACCCGATGCAGTCCATCTATGAATTCAGGCGCGCGCGGGTGGGTTTGTTCATTCGAGCACGCCAGCACGGGCTGGGTGGCATCCCTCTCGACTCCGTCGACCTGTCGCGCAATTTCCGTTCGGATCCCGCCGTGGTGAACTGGGTCAATCAGCAGTTCAAAGATGTTTTTCCCGAGGACGATGACCCTTTTCGCGGCCAGGTGCGCTACCGGGCCAGCGAAGCCGCACGTACGGGCAATAACAGCAGTGGCGTGTTATGCGCCGGGTACGCCCGGCGTGAAGAGGAAATAGCCGCAATCGCCGACAGCATCGCGGCGCAGGTTAAAAGCGGCGAAAACGATATCGCTGTGCTGGCTCGCAAACGGGCACACCTGGAGTTGCTTGCGCCCTTGCTGAAGCGGTGGAAGCCCTAGTGGCGGACAAATTCGGCGAAGGCTTTTAGTCTCGACCCCTTCGAACTGACGGGAATGGCACAGTGGCGGATACCGCACATGAGCAGAACACCGGCCAAACGCCGGAGACCGAAGACAGCACTGGCGAGGTCTATGACCGCCGCACCCTGACCTATGCCAATTCTTTTGATGACCGCTGGACCGCCCTGGCGATCAAGGCGATCGAGTGGATGACCGGCAAGCTGACCATCCTGCGTATGGTCAAGAAGTTTGAGCGCCAGAATGCCGAATACCGCGGCCAGAAATTCTGGCGTGGCGCTTTGAATATCATGGGCATCAACCTGATGACCCCGGAAGAGCAGATCAACCGTATCCCGCCGGATGGCCCGGTGGTGATTGTTGCCAACCATCCGCACGGTATGGTGGATGGGATGATCTTTGCCGATCTGATTGGCCGGGTGCGGCAGGATT
>CAKZNR010000163.1 GCA_937129725.1 uncultured Cellvibrionales bacterium
ACCCTCGTCCGGAAGGCCTGTACCAACAAGAGCCTGCACGATAGCCGTGTCGACCTCAACCGCCTCGGGGTCGAACATTTCCTCCTCAGTCTCTGCAATCATGGGCGCTGCGTCCAGTCGGGCTTCAACCTCGGCAATCGCAAAGGCTGTATCAACGGTAACGGTGTTGGCAAAAACGTTGGTTTCTGTATTCGCGGCACGCTTGTTGTAAATACCGCCAAGACAATCAGCCATGATGTTGGTCAGAGTAACCTGTGATTGCACATCATCCCCGGCGAAATCGAGATCTCCGCTCAGGTCGACATCTGCGTCATCAACGCGCACACAGCCAGCGTCAAAGTCACGAACTGCTGAGTTATAGATGGCCGTCGTCAGGCCACCGCGCAAACGCATGCCCGGCTCGCCGTCGTTAATCTGGCCACCCAGAATGAGCACATTGGAGATGGTGGCATTGGTTTCGGGAGCAAACTCGTCGTCCGAAGAGTTGGCCTCGATGCCTCGTGGGTCATTAGAGCCCTGGGGTGCCGTGGCATCCTGATCCATGCCGATAATGACGTGCTGGATGTTGCCCTGGTAACCCTCGTCGTAGTCGAGAGAGTCGTCATCGTTGTTGGTCAAAACCGCATATCTCAGGTTGGCGGTGCCGCCGAACCATTCGATGCCGTCGTCGAGGTTGCCATGCACCTGGATGTACTGCAGGTCGGTGGCGTGGCCCACACCCTGCAGAGTCAGGCCGTTCACCTCGTTGTTGGGGCCGGCCACCAGGCCGCCCTCGGCAATGCGCACGTAGCGCATCATGCCCGAGTTGTCATCAGGCTCGTTGCCGCCGTAAACCGCAACCGCAGTACCACCTTCACCCTGACCGGCGAGTCTTGTACGTCGGTTTCCTACGCCACCACAGGGGCTGGCACCTGTATGGATGAGCTGGCCGAATACATGGCCACCCACGATATGTCTACCGGGCCAAGCGGTTTGCCGGGTACGCAAACCATCAACACCTACACCATCGGTTTTGACATCGACCTGCCGCTGCTGGAAACCACGGCGCAGAAAGGCCAGGGCCAGTACTTTACGGTGAGCAATGCCTTTGAACTGCGCTCGGCCTTTACCAGCATTGTGGTGGATATTCTGGCCGAGTCCTCAACTTTTGTGGCTCCGGCGATCTCGGTGAACATCTTCAACCAGTTGCAGAACCGAGACGAAATTTACTTTGCCATTTTCCGGCCCAACAACTCGCCGCGCTGGACCGGCAACGTGAAGAAATTCCGCGTGGCATCCGATGGCACCATCTACGATGCCAATGGTTTGCCGGCCATCGACCCGGCCACCGGCTTTTTTGCCGATAGCGCGCAAGACCTCTGGTCGGCTATCGAGACGGGCAACGATGTGGACTCGGGTGGTTTCCGCGACGAGATGCCGGACAACCGCCGTGTTTACACCTACATCGGCAGCAATCCCAATGAGGTGAATCTGAGCGGCGACAGCGGTGCGCACCTCTTGAGCACCACCAATAGCCTGATTACCAAGGAAATGTTGGGGCTGACCGCCGCTGCAACGGAATCCCAGCGTAACAACCTGATTCTCTGGGGTTCCGGTGAAGACCTGTTCGACGAGGACGGCGACGGATTTACTTCCGACGCCAACCGCTTTGTCGGCGATGCGTTGCATTCGCGGCCCTTCCTGGTGACCTACGGTGGTACAGCGGCGAATCCGCAGGATGTGCTGTTTGTCAGTACCAACATGGGCTATCTGCACGCCATTGACGGCACCACAGGCGAAGAGATGTGGTCCTTTATCCCTCAGCAGTTCCTGGACAACATCAAGGCTTTCCAGGAGGGTGATACCAGCGAGCCCAAGGTCTATGGGCTGGACGGTGAAATTTCCCTTTGGGTTCAGGAGAGCGTCGAAGACAGTGATGTCGATATCGAGGCATCCGACGGCGACCATGTGTACCTCTATCTGGGTATGCGCCGCGGCGGCCGCGACTATTTCGCTTTTGATGCATCCAGCTACGACCCCAACAACTGGGACAATATCAACCCGGTATTGAAGTGGCAGATTAACGGTGGCTCCGGCCCCTATGTGGACCTGGGTCAAAGCTGGTCTCGCATGACTAAAGCCAAGGTGGCCTGGCAGTGCAGCGGCGACACCTGTGGCGAGCGTGACGTATTGTTCTTCACCGGCGGCTATGACACCCAGTATGACACCGCGACTACCGCGACTACCGCGACAACCGGCACATTGGGCAACGCTATCTACATGATTGACGCCGATACAGGTGAGCTACTCTGGTCGGCCGGCAACAACGCCGATGGTCGTACCGGACGCACCCACAACCTGCATATCGACGAGATGCATTATTCCATTCCGGGCTCGCCCAATGTGGTGGATGTGAATGCCGACGGCCTCGCCGACCTGATGTTTGCTGTCGATATTAACGGCAATGTGTTCCGCTTCGACCTGTCACCGGAAACCACCAGTGCGAGCGATCTGGCCACTGGTGGAGCGATTTACGAGCTGAATTCGAATGGCGATTTCCGCCGCTTCTACAACCAGCCCGATATCGTGCTTTCGCGACCGCGTGAGCAGGCTGCCTATGCCAACCTGGTGTTTGGTTCAGGCTATATGTCCAGCCCCCACGATACCAGCCAGGATGATTCCATCTTTGTGTTGTTTGAGGACGACATCTTTGGCCCGCCGCTGAATGAAGACGACCAGGTGACCTACACGCTCATTAGCTATGACGAGATCTACGATGCGCGTGGCGCCTCGGGTGCACCGGCCGATAAAAATACCAATGCACCTCATGGCTATCGCGTACCAATGGGTGCAACGGGTGAAAAAATGCTGCGCCCCGGGCTGATATTTGGCGATACCGTCACCTATACCAGCTATCTGCCCCAGGGCAATACCAACACCGACTCCTGCACCGGCGGCCAATTGGGCGGGTCGCGCCTATACCGAATCAACCTGGCTACAGGTGAAACGGAGTTGACTATCGAAGAGACAGGTACCGATGAAGCCGGCGAGCCACTCGACTTTATCGAACTGGTTCGCCCCGGTATTGCGCCGGAAGGGACGGTTATATTCCTTGAGGAGGGCGTGGTACTCTGTATCGCAACCGAGTGTTCGTCCACGGGCGATCGCCGTCAGGTAGAGCGCGTTTACTGGAGAGAAGAAGATGCTGATCCACCCGACCTCTAATCAACAGCGCGGTTTCAGCCTGGTCGAGTTGATGGTGACTATCGCCATCATCGCGATTCTGGCGGGTATCGCATTACCCCAGTACCAGCAGCGTATGATCAATACCAAGCGCGCCGACGGTATTCAGATGCTGCAGCGGGTAATGCAGTCGCAGGAGCGGTACTTTACCAATGAGCTAAGCTATACCACCGACCTGCGTGAACTGGGATATTCGGTGGCATCCAGCCTCGAGACCACCGAGGGATACTACAAAATATCCGCCGCGGCCTGTGCGGGTTCAACCATCTCCCAGTGTGTTCTTCTCACGGCCGTTCCTCAGGGTGGGCAGGCCTCCGACGGAAACCTCACTTTGAATAGCCGGGGTGTGCAGGGCGGCAACTGGAACTAGTTGCCCCCTGGTTGACGCTCTGGCCAACCTAACGAGATCGACAGTATGAGCAAGCAGCTTTTCATTTCATTTTTTGTTGCGGGACTGCTCGCCGCTTGCAGCTCGGGTGAGCCGGAAAGCGCCGTAGTTGAGCCAACACCTCCCGCCGAGCCGATGAATATGGGTGAGGCAGAGCCATCCACCGATGCCGCCACCGATTCTTTTGAAGAGCGCAGCAATCCCACAGAAACCGACCCACGCCCGATTGCAGAGCGAGTGAGCAGTGGCTTCGTTTCTCCTGGCCGCCCACAGGTCGATATTGCGTTGCATGCCAATCGCAAACCCCAGCTTGTCATTGAATGGGCCGGAATCGGTGAGGCGATGAGTGTGCTGGATGTTGCAGCCTACAACGGTTACTACACAGAAAACCTGTCCTGGGCGGTTGGCCCCGAGGGTTGGGTGGTCAGCCACAACACGCCTTCCATCCTTTCGCGTAACGCGGAAACCGGTGAAACCTGGGCCCGCCGACTGGCCGGTAATCGACTGGCAAATGTGGATACCTACGAGGGTAGCTACGAGGATATTGCTGCCCACTTTGATGAAGAGTTTGATGCGGTCACTCTGGTGAACACCTTCCACGACACCCATAACTTCGCCGGTGAGGAAGCAGCCCTTGCCATGTTGCAAAACCTCTATTCGGTGGTTTTGCCGGGCGGATTTTTACTTCTGATTGACCACGAGGGGGTCGAGGGCAACGACAACGCCTCGCTGCACCGTATCGATCCGGCCCTGGTGGAAACCATGCTGCAACAGGCAGGCTTTGAAGTAACGGCCAAGGCCAGCATTCTCAGCAACCCCGAGGATGACCGGGGCCTGAGCATTTTCGATCCGCAAGTGCGAGGCACAACCTCGCGCTTTATTTTGAAGGCCGGCAAACCGGCAGCAATGTAAAGGATGGCAAATGCAGTTGCTGGCAGCTTCAGCGGCTGCCCAAACTGCGCCACCAATAATCAACTTAACTCCCGGGGGGGAATATGATTCGTTTCACCATTGCACTGGCAGCTTTGCTGCTTAGCACCAGTCTTTTCGCGCACAGTGTTGGCGAGGCAGCCGGTCTGCGTTTTGTTTACGGTTCTTCGCCAGAACCCGCCATCACAGATGAATTGCTGAACATGCAATGGATTGTAAGAGGGCTGGAGTCGGGCGAACCGGCCGGCAACCTCACTGATATGTCCGTAACCCTGAGTATGGGTGGCAAAAGCTGGATTCCCTTCGAAC
>CAKZNR010000164.1 GCA_937129725.1 uncultured Cellvibrionales bacterium
CGGGCCGTGGAATTTGGGGGCGACGACAACCCCATGTCACACGCACCACCGTCCCCTGCGGCGTACGCGGACGAGGTGGCGGGGTCGGGGGCCGTGGCGCTGGCGTTTGTGCGGCCGCCGCCGAGTCCGAGGTCGTCTCCCGCGGACCCCAACACCCTCAAGGAGTGGGCCGTGGAGTGGCCCGTTCCAGGCGACGGCACACCCTTTGCCCGCCGCATGCCCCTCGGGGCGTGGAAGAAGCTGTACCGCGACTGGCTGGCGCTGCTGCGCACTCCGGTTGCAGGGTTGGACAACAGCGATTTGTGGCACCTCGCAGGTGGCGATGACCCCGGGGTTTTGAAGCAACCTGTCTGGTCGCGGATTTGCCGGCACGAAGATATTGGCGGCATTAGCCCGCAGGGCCATCAAATTCTGCAACGGCTTCAATCCTGCCTGGCCGAAAGCACCGGAAAACTTGGGCAGATGAACCTGCGCGATCTGGTTGAAAGCAGCTGGCGCAAACTGGGTGGCTGGCAGGCCCTGCTGCACCCCGCCCACGACCAGGACCTGGAGGACTACCTCGATCTATTGGAACAACATGCTTGCGCAGGGCGAGTAGAAAACCTGGATATTCTGGAACAGGACCTGGGGCGCCTCTACTCGCGCCCTATTGGTGATGACCAGGTGCCGGTGCGCCTGATGACCATTCACGCCGCCAAGGGGCTGGAGTTTGACCGGGTCTATCTGCCCTGCCTGGATTCAGGCTCCCAAAACAACAACCTGCCGCCACTGGTTTGGCAAGACCGCATTACCGCCGATGGTGAACGGCATTTCTATGCCGCTTGCCAGCCTCGGCGCGGCGAACAGGACCCGCTATACAGCTTCTTGTGGGAAGAGGAAAAAACCCGGCGCCAGGATGAATTGAGCCGGCTGCTTTATGTGGCCAGTACAAGGGCAGCTCGGGCCCTGCATTTAAGCGGCACCGTAAAATACAACGAAGAAACCCAAAGCTGGAAGCCGCCTTCCAAAGGCAGCCTGCTGCACCTGCTTTGGCCCAGCCTGGAAGCAGATTTCCTGCCACCACAGCCGCCGGACAACGCCGCCGAAGATGAGCCTATCCCGGTACTGGCTGGCATCCGGCGACTGGACCCGGTGAGAACAACTCCACTTGAACCCATCCATAAGGCTGCAGCGGAACCCGCCGTACCCTTAACAGCCGCTACTTTAAAGGCAAACAGCACCCAGCGGGCCATTGGCGATATTCTGCACCGCAGTATGCAGCGGCTGGTTGAGCAGGGCCTTGACTGGCAAGACGAGGCACTGAAGTCGAGCTGGAAAACTTCTCTGCTTGCACGCGGCATCAGAGGTGACAGCCTGGAACAGGCGTTGGCGCAGCTGCAGAAGGCAATGCAGGTACTGGAGACTTCGCAAACCGCTGCATGGCTAACTGATAGCAAGCACGCCGAATCGGCCTGCGAGAAAGAATTTGTGCGCCTGTATGGCGACGGCAGCGTGCAGCGGATGGTGGTAGACCGAACTTTTCTGCACCAGGGAACACGCTGGGTAGTGGACTACAAGTCGGCACTGCCCGCAGAAGGCGAAACCCCGGATGAGTTTATTGCTCGTGAAACAGAAAGGTACCGCCCCCAGATGCAAGCCTACAGCCAGCTGTTTGATGACCCGGATGTCGTAAAAGCAGCGCTTTATTTTCCCCTGCTCGACCGGTTGCAAGAGGTTCGGTAGCAGCGGATTCACTGCCGCTATCAAGCTGATAGCAGCGCGGAGATACAGACCGCAAGATTGTTCTGATAAACTGCGCGCCCCCAAATAGTAAAGCCTGTAAAAAAACACCATGAATTCCGAGGTTCGCGCAGCCCAGGCTGCTGAAAAAATTGACGACGTCAATATTAATTCGTTGACGCCCATGCTGCCGCCCACGCAAATCCTGGCTGAATTGCCGGTTACGGACGCGGCGCGCAAAACCATTCTGGAAGGCCGTCAGGTTGTGCGAGACATTATTGATCGCCGCGACCCGCGCATCATGATGGTGATTGGGCCCTGCTCCATTCACGACACCGAAGCAGCAATGGACTACGCCCACCGCCTGAAAGCATTGGCCGAGGAAGTAAAAGACAGCATCTATATCGTGATGCGTGTTTACTTCGAAAAGCCGCGAACCACCACCGGCTGGAAAGGGCTGATTAACGACCCGGATATGAACGACTCGTTCAATATAGAAAAAGGCCTGCGCCTGGGTCGCAAGCTGCTAATTGACATTGCAGAGCTGGGCTTGCCCACCTCGACCGAAGCCCTTGACCCCATTACTCCGCAGTACATGCAGGATTTGATTTCCTGGTCAGCCATTGGTGCTCGCACCACCGAGTCGCAAACCCACCGTGAAATGGCGTCCGGCCTCAGCTCGGCGGTTGGTTTCAAAAACGGTACCGACGGCAGCCTGGAGGTGGCCATTAATGCACTGAAATCGGTCGCCAGCCCGCACCGTTTTCTGGGCATCAACAAAGACGGCAGTGTTTCCGTGGTGCATTCCTCTGGTAACCCCTGGGCACACGTGGTTCTGCGTGGTGGCGGCGGCAAGCCGAACTACGATTACGTTAGCGTGAAGCTGGCCGAGGAACAGCTCGAAAAATCGGGCCTGACAGCCAACATTATGGTGGACTGCAGCCACGCCAACTCGAACAAGAATCACGAGTTGCAGCCGCTGGTGCTGGACAACATTACCCACCAGATCCAGGACGGCAACCGCAGCATCATTGGCCTGATGGTAGAGTCGAACATTGGTGAGGGAAGCCAGTCGATTCCGGAAAATCTGGATGACCTGAAATACGGCGTCTCTGTTACCGACAAGTGCATTGGCTGGGAAACCACCGAAAACTGCCTGCGGGACATGCACGAACGCCTTAAGGAAGTTCTTCCGAACCGCTAGCCCCTGTGTCTCACCTCGAAAGAAATCGAAGTATCTGACCCCGTCAGAAATCGAAGTGTCTGACCCCGTCAGGGGTCAGATGCTGAGTCCAGGAGGAAGTGTCTCGCCCCGCCAGGGGTCAAATCCTACTGAATCAACTCCCTTCCAATAGCGCCTTGCGACTTCGCCAATCGGGCATCACCGATTCCACCAGCGCATGAAAGCGCGCGTTGTGGGAAGGCTCCAGCAAATGGGTTAACTCGTGCACCAGTACATATTCCAGGCACTCATCCGGGTAGGCTTGCAACGCCAGGCTGATACGAATGGTGCCGCGCGCCGGGGTGCAGCTGCCCCAACGTGTGTGCATGTTGCGGATGGAGCAGCTTTTTACCTGCACCCCCAGCCTCTCCTGCCAAAGGGGTAGAAACTGTTCCAGCCGCGCTGCCAGCTGCCGCTTCGCCTGTAGATTCTGAGGTTGCTTCTGCCGCTGCATGTGACGTTGCTGCAGTTTGCATTGTTGCTGCTCAATCCAATGGCGCCGCTGACCCACG
>CAKZNR010000165.1 GCA_937129725.1 uncultured Cellvibrionales bacterium
CCGGCAAGGCCGAGGGAACCATGGATGCGGGCAATATGCTCAAGCCGGCGCTGGCGCGCGGCGAGCTTCACTGTGTGGGAGCAACCACTCTGGATGAATACCGTCAGCACATAGAAAAAGACGCCGCACTGGAGCGCCGTTTTCAGAAGGTACTGGTTGACGAACCCAGCGAAAACGACACGGTGGCCATTCTGCGCGGTTTGAAAGAGCGCTACGAGGTTCACCATGGTGTGGAAATTACCGACTCTGCCATCCTGTCGGCAGCGCGCCTTTCTATTCGCTATATCACTGACAGGCAACTGCCGGACAAGGCGATTGACCTGATCGACGAGGCGGCCAGCCGCATTCGCATGGAAATGGATTCCAAACCCGAGAGCATGGATCGCTTTGAGCGGCGCCTGATACAGCTGAAAATTGAACGCGAGGCCGTGCGCAAAGACAAGTCCCAGGCGGCGTCCAAACAGCTGGAAAAGATTGAACAGGAAATCGAATCTACCCAGCGCGAGTTCGCCGATCTGGAAGAAATTTGGAAAGCCGAAAAAGCCACCCTCACCAGTGCGGCCGACATCAAGGCCGATCTGGAACAGGTGCGCGTTCAGCTCGAGGCGGCTCGCCGTGCGGGTGATCTCAACCAGATGGCCGAGCTGCAGTACGGCCGTATTCCCGAACTTGAGCAAAAGCTGGCGCAACCGGCCGAAGAACAACAGCCGCACCAGCTGCTGCGCAACCGGGTAACCGACGAAGAAATTGCTGAAGTTGTCTCGCGCTGGACCGGTATTCCGGTGTCGCGAATGCTGGAAGGCGAGCGGGACAAGCTGCTGCGCATGGAAGAAGCCATTCAAAAACGAGTGGTGGGTCAGGCGGAAGCGGTATCGGCAGTGTCCAACGCCGTGCGCCGCAGCCGGTCCGGGCTTGCCGACCCGGCTCGCCCCAACGGCTCATTCCTGTTTCTCGGCCCCACCGGAGTGGGGAAAACCGAACTCTGCAAGAGCCTGGCCAACTTTCTGTTCGACAGTGAGGACGCCATGGTGCGTATCGATATGTCGGAGTTCATGGAAAAACACTCGGTGGCACGCCTGATTGGCGCTCCGCCCGGGTATGTGGGTTATGAGGAGGGTGGTTACCTCACCGAAGCAGTGCGGCGCCGGCCCTACGCCGTCTTGCTGCTGGACGAGGTAGAAAAGGCTCACCCGGATGTTTTCAACATTTTGCTGCAGGTGCTTGACGACGGGCGCCTCACCGACGGGCAGGGGCGTACCGTGGATTTTCGCAATACGGTAATCGTGATGACCTCCAACCTGGGTTCGGACATCATTCAGCAACTGGCGGGCGAAGATAATTACGAAAGCATGAAACAGGCGGTGATGGAGGTGGTCAGCGGCCATTTCCGCCCGGAGTTTATCAACCGGGTTGACGAGGTGGTGGTGTTTCATCCACTTGCCGAGGAGCAGATTCGTTCCATTGCCACTCTGCAAATCGATATTCTGCGCAAGCGCCTGGCCGAGCAGGAAATCAGCCTGCAAATTTCCGAACCGGCATTGGACCTGCTCGCTGCGGCCGGCTACGACCCGGTCTATGGCGCCCGCCCGCTCAAGCGAACTCTGCAGCAACTGTTGGAAAACCCACTCGCAATGGCGGTGTTGGAGGGGCGTTTTGGTCCCGGCGACAGCGTGAATGTGGATCGTCAGGGCAACGAGCTGGTGTTCGACCAGTAGCAGGGCCACACCGGCCAATGGGCAAAAGCACAGGGATGTGCAAGACTTATAGCTGTTGTTAAGTCAGCGCTATGGGCAGGGAGGAAATATCGATCACCAGGGTCAGTTCGATTCTCTGCTACGTATCGAGAAGTCGAACCAGATATTTCGAGCCTATCGCCTGGTGCTTTCGTGCATATTGCTGCTGTTGTATTTTCTCGGCGGCAATACCGGCCTGTTTTCTACCCATCACGCGCAGGCTTTTCTCTACGGCGCCTTGGCCTGGTTTCTCCTGGTAGCCCTTAGTACGCTGCTCAGCTGGCAGTTTCGACGTGCAACCAACCGAACCGCCACCCTCAACTTTGTGCTCGACATGGTGTTACTGGCCTTTCTCGGTTACGCCTCGGGTGGTGTTGAAAGCGGCGTGTTCTGCCTGATGCTGCCTTCGGCCGCGCTTGCCGGGCTGATTACACCCTACCGGCTGGCTCTTTTTGTGGCGGCGGTAGTCGCCGTGGCCGCCCTGTATGCACAGGTTCTGGTAGCCCTGCAGTCGGGTGCCGGTACCACCGCTTTTGTTTCTGCCGGCACTCTGGGGGCCTTGCTGTTTGGTGCCACCATCACCTTTTCCTATCTGGAAGCGGCTTTGCGCAAGGTTGAGCTTCGCGTCCACCAGGAGTCGCGTTTCAAGGAGGAAGCCCGCAATATTCTCGGCACGGTCGTTTCGCCTCAGGTAGCCGAGACACTGATAGGAAACGACCTCAAGCTGGGCGGCGAAGAGCGCGAGATTAGCGTGATGTTTACAGATATCCGCAGCTTTACCTCGATTTCCAGCAAGCTGTTGGCGGCGGATACCCTGGAAATGCTGAACCGCTACTTCACCTGCTTCAGCCAGGAAATTGAATCCAACATGGGCATTGTGGACAAATACCTTGGCGATGGGGCCATGGCTTTTTTTTGGTGCGCTGGTCGACCTTGAGAATCATGCTCACTACGCTGTCACGGCGGCCCTGAGCTTTCAGCTGGCCATGCAGGAACTGAATCGCAAAAACACCTTTTTTGGCACCCCTCTCGAAACAGGCATTGGCATCAATACCTGCACCGCGGTGGTGGGCAATCTGGGCTCCCGATCGCGAATGAACTACACCGCCATCGGCGAGGGCGTCAATCTGGCTGCTCGTATCGAGCAATTGACCAAACACTACAAAACGCCCGTGCTGGTATCTGAATCAAGCAAGCAGGCAGCCGATGGTTACCTCATAGGGAAGTGGATATTTCGCCTATCCGCGGGCTGGAAAAAACCGGCCCGGCTGTTTCAGCCACTGGGGCTTGTCGGGCAGCTACCGGCCGATCAGCTCAGCGACCTGTCTATGTACAGCGAAGGATTGGAGGCTTTCCGCCGCCGCAACTGGAATGATGCCGAGCGTGTTTTCAGCGAGTTGGCGGAGCGAAGCGGCGATAACCTGACTGCGCTTTATCTGGATGCCTGCCGCAGGTTCCGGGAAAACGAACCCGGCGACGACTGGATCGGTCACCTTCTGGCCTAGGCCGGCAAGCTACGAAAATTCCCGTTCAGCGGATTGCACCGCGCCGCCATTTGCATAATGATAGCGTCGCGAACAAATGGGGGAGTGAGTATGAAGCGGGTTCTATTGGCGGCTGTATTTCTTACCGGTGGCAATGTGGCGGCACAGGAGATGGATGGCGAAGCGCTGTACCAAACCTGGTGTGCTGTTTGCCACAGCCAGGCCGTGGACCACTCGCCACACATCACTTCTCTCAATAGCCTGCCGCGTTCCACTTTTCTTACCGCGCTAAACGAAGGGGTCATGCAGCTTCAGGGGCAAATGCTGAGCCCTGCGCAGCGTGAAGCCGTTGCCGACTTCGTTGTGGGTGACAACACCCGGCCAGATTGGGACTGGACCAGTCTTGCCTGTGAAGCGCCGATTGAATCACAGGGTGCCGGACTGATGCAGTGGGGCTTTGCCAACGACAACAGTCGATATATTCCCGCCGGGGTAGCCGGGGTAGATCGAGCCTCGCTGCAAGCGCCGGAAATCGACTGGATCTTTGCCTACCCGGGAGCCACGCGTGCGCGGTCGCAGCCCGCGCTGAGCGGAGACAGTCTGTTTGTGGGCAGCGAAGATGGCACCCTCTATGCGATGAATCGCCACAGCGGCTGTATCCACTGGACTTTTAACGCAGGCGCAGAGATTCGGACCGGTATTACCCTGGTGGATGACCTGAACTCGTCCGGCGACCTGGATCTGCTGGTGTTCGGCGATTTTCTCGGTCGTGTATATGGAGTTAATCCGCAAAATGGTGAACTGGTGTGGCGCGTGCGACCGGAGATCCACGCCACGGCAACCATTACGGCGCAGCCCCAGTACGCCGATGGGCGGGTTTATGTGTCGCTTTCCTCACGCGAGTTTCTGGCTGGCTCTGATCCGTCCTACCATTGCTGCACCTTCCGGGGTTCCGTGGTGGCGCTGGATGCCTCCAGTGGCGAGACACTGTGGCAAAGCTACGTGATTCCCGACACGCCGCAGCCAGTTGGCTTGCGCAGCAGCGGCACACGCATTATCGCGCCCTCCGGCGCGCCGGTTTGGAATACGGCAACCATCGACAGGGAGCGCAATCAGCTATATGTGGGTACCGGCGAGAACTATAGCCGGCCAACCTCGGACACCAGCGACGCCATCATTGCCATGGATCTGGACACAGGTGAAATTAACTGGGTGCGACAAACTCTGGCTGACGATGCCTGGAATGTGGCCTGTAACCGGGGCTTTTCAAACCCGGTCAACTGCCCCGACCCGAGGGGCCCCGACTATGACTACGGTTCACCTCCCGTGCTGGTCAGCGATGGTGAGCGAGACATTCTGGTGGCCGGGCAAAAAAGCGGCTGGGCCTATGGGATGAATCCCGACAATGGCGAGCTTGTCTGGAGTCGCCGGGTTGGCCGCGGTGGCGGGCAGGGCGGCATCCACTTTGGTATGGCCGCGGCGCAGGACGTGGTGTTTGTCCCCATGTTCGACTACGGCGACTCGGCTGCCCCGGATGGAACGCCGGCCATGCCAGGCCTGAACGCGCTCGACGCCTTTACGGGCGAACTGCTTTGGAGCACATTGGCTCAGGACGAATGCGACGGGCGATCCTTTTGCGCACCGGGAATCTCGCATCCTCCCACGGCTCTGGACGGATTCGTTATTGCCGGCCACAGCGACGGCATGTTGCGTGCTTACGATGCACAGACGGGTGAGGTGGTGTGGCAAATGCAAACCGACCGTGAGTTTCAGGCCATTAACGGCCTGCCC
>CAKZNR010000166.1 GCA_937129725.1 uncultured Cellvibrionales bacterium
CAAAGTCATCCGAGAGGTGAGTCCTATGTCAAACGCGAAGCAGCAAATCGTCGATTTTATTCGGGAGCAGCCAGAGGACTCTTCTACGGAAGAGATTGTTCGCGAGCTGGCGTTCCACCTGATGGTTAAACGGGGCCTAGCCGACTCTGATCACGGAAGAACGATCAGCAATGCTGAGATGCAGGAACGCATCGAGAAATGGTCGAACTGAACTGGACGGAAGAGGCTCAAACTTGGCTTCAACGAATATACGAGTACATTGCACAAGACGATGAACTCGCCGCTGCTCGAGTAGTTCAGGGGATATTCGACAAAGCGCAGCATCTAACTGCGTTCCCGGAAATGGGGCATATCTGCAGCGAGGAACAGCGGAGTGTGCGAATTTTGTTGTACGGACACTACCGCATTGCCTACTTGGTCAAACCCGATCGAGACATTGATGTATTGGGTGTCTTTCACGGTTCGCTAGATATCCAAGCCTATTTTGATGTCAATGGAATCTAACCCGTCAAAGCAGCCGGGCGCAAAACCGCTTACTTCGTTCGCGGCCCTGCGCCGCTGTTTGAGGCGTTATGCTGCTTGACAGTGTTGCGCAACGCGCTACACTGCGTGAATGATCAAGTCGTTCAAACACAAGGAATTGGAACGGTTCTTTCAGTCTGGGAGCACTCGCGGGATACAGAATGCCCACGCCAAAAAACTGCGGTTGCAGCTAGCAGCTCTCGACACAGCTTGCGACATTGAAGACATGCGTATCCCTGGGTACCAACTTCATGCCCTGAGCGAGAATCGCCGAGAGACCTGGTCTATCTCGGTAAGTGGGAACTGGTGTATCACTTTCGAGTTCTATGATGGAAACGCCTACATCGTGAACTACGAGGATTACCACTGATGACTATGCATAACCCTCCACACCCGGGTGAATTCATTCTTGCTACCTACATGGAGCCATTCGGTGTGAGCTGTCGCCAACTCGCGGATCGTCTTGATGTCGCCGCGTCCACACTAAATCGAGTTTTGAAGCAGCAAAGTGGTGTAAGCCCAGAGATGGCTTTACGGCTCTCTACTTCACTTGGCCGGTCTCCCGAAAGCTGGCTTGCGATGCAACACGCTTACGACTTAAATCAGGCTAGAACCCGCGTAAAACTGAATCGGGTCAGGAAGCTGGATTTAGATGCAGCATAACCAAACAAAGCAGCTGGACGCACAAGCCTGCCTCTGTTCGTGGCGTTGCAGCCCACCGGTATATTTCGCTGACGATGGGATATTCACAGCCGTTCATCTATTCGAACGCGAGAATGGTGCAAGCATTGAACACATCATTGGCGCGTTGTAATCACCCCATAAATCCCCACGGGTGTTAACCCCCTGATTTGCAGTACCATGGGCATTGGCATTCCTTGCCCGCTGCCTTATTGCAGTCGCCCGGTTAATAACTTTCCCTACCCATCACAAACCGAGAAGCACTTATGTGGTTGCGCACTTCCTGCCTGCTGGAATTCGACATTCCCGAGCCCACGCCATTCTTGCTGATGCTGCGCCCGCGCAGTGGCTGGCAGCAGTGGGTGTCGCGCGAGGAGTATGTGTTCACGCCCAGCGTGCCGGCGGTGGAGTTTACCGATTCGTTTGGCAACCTGTGCCAGCGCTTGGTAGCACCCTCGGGCAATTTTTCAATTCGCACCTCCAGCGACATCATGACTTCCGATAGCAGCGACACCGGGTTCGGCGCGCCCTTCATTGAGGTGCAGCATTTACCGGCGGAGCTATTGCCCTATTTGTATCCCAGCCGCTATTGCGACAGTGACCTGTTCACCGACATGGCCGCCTCGCTTACCAGCCATGTGGCACCGGGCTACGACCAGGTACACGCCATTGTGGATTACATTCGCAACAACCTGCGCTTTACCCCCTTCGAAGGCGAAAGCAACCTGAGTGCTTCGCAGGTAAATCAGGCCGGCAGCGGCGTGTGCCGCGACCTGGCGCATTTGGCCATTGCCCTGTGCCGGGCCATTTCCATTCCCAGCCGCTTGGTGGTGGGCTACTTTGAAACCCTGGAACCTATGGACCTGCACGCCTGGATGGAGGTGTACGTGGGCCACCGCTGGTACGCCCTCGACCCCACCCAGCCAGACATGAAGGGCGGCCGGGTAGCCATTGGCTACGGTCGCGACGCCGCCGACGTGGCCATTTATACCCAGTTTGGCGAACTGGTAGAGCCGGTGACTATGCAAATTGACGTGCAGCGCATTGCCGATTTGAACGGCGGGCCGGTTGGCGGCTAGTTGGTGGCAGCTGAAATGGACACCACAAGCCAAGCCTATTTGAACCAGTATCTTAAATCGCTTCCCAGCGCGGTAGCTGCGCAATACACCTCCTTCAGCGCCGACTATTTCTGTGCAGACGAAACCAACGCCAACCTCTGCGCCGAGTTAATCCGGCGCGGCGAGAAGCGCGCTTCTTGCAGCATGGACTACTGGTACAGCCACCAGGGCGAAGCCATGCCGCAGGTGGGCCATCTTCAGGTGGTAACCAACTGGCAGGGCAACCCGGTGTGCATTATCGAGATCACCTCGGTTAGCAAGTGCAAATACTCGGAAGTAACCACCGAATTTGCCCGGGAAGAGGGTGAGGGCGACAAGAGTTTGCACTGGTGGCGGCAAGCGCACTGGCAATTTTTCAGCGACGAGTGCGAGCAACTGGGCATTCAGCCAAGCGAAGACATGCTGTTGGTGCTTGAACGCTTCAGGGTGGTGTACAAAGAAAGCCCACGATCGGGGGCTGTATGAAAGCCGGTGTTATCTTCATTGTTCTGGGTCTGGCTTGCCTTGCCGCAGCCACTTTTCGGAAGTAGCCTTATTAAACGTAGGGTTTAACCGAGGTGCCGCATGAAAAACTTTCCCGAACAGTTTGCCGAGCTTAACCAGTGGATGGAAAAAATGGGCATGGCCATTCCCGAGGCCATGCAGGGCTTTGGCGCATTGCACGAGGCCAGCATTAATACCGGTGCGCTGGACAGTAAAACCAAAGAGCTTATTGCCCTTGGCATTGCCATTACAGTGCGCTGCGACGGCTGCATTGCTTTTCATGTGCACGACGCCATGCAGGCAGGTGCCAGCGAGGAAGAAATTGCCGAAACCGTGTCGGTGGCCATTCTGATGGGCGGCGGGCCCAGCGTGGTTTACGGCATTGAAGCCCTGCAGGCTGTCGGCCAGTACCAGCAGCAGGGGCTTTAGCCGGTCGGCAAATAACTCGCTGAGGGAATCATTCTACCGAACGTCCGCTTCCGCCTTGCCGCGCGGCAAAGCACTTTTGCAGCAACTGGAGTAGCATAAGCAAAACCACACAAGTTTGGGGGTTGTTATGTCACTCGAGATGCTTACTCTTATTTTGGGTTGGACCACACTGGTTAACTTCACACTGCTGGTGGTTGCCACCGTGATTCTTACCCTGTTTCGCCAACCCATTATGGCCATGCACCGGCGCTTGCTTGATGTAGACGACGCCAGCCTGAAGCTGCTGTATGTGTATTACCTTTCGGCCTGGAAGGTGCTGGTTATTGTGTTCGCCTTTACGCCCTGGATTACGTTGAAAATTATGGGTTACTGATGCATCGGTTGGTTGCTTTGCTTGTCTTTTTGTTGGCTCAGCTAATGGTTGCGGGCTCGCCGGCCCATGCTCAGGACGTGCCGGTAACACTGGTGGTGGAAGAGTTGCGATCCGATCAGGGGCAGGTACTGGTGAACCTATATCTTAGCGAAGACGCTTTTCTGAATTCCCGCCTGGCGCTGTGGCAAAAGGCAGTGCCGGTGCCGCCCGGTGCCAGCCAGGTGGAACTAGAGCTCGAGCTGCCGCTGGTGGAGTTTGCGCTGGGTGTGCTGCACGATGAAGACGGCGACGGCGAGATGGACACCAACTTTATTGGCATGCCCAAAGAGGGCATGGGTGCATCCAACAACCCCACGTCGCGCTTTGGCCCGCCCAAATGGGAAGACGCGCTGGTTGATTCGGTGCAGCCGGGCGATACGCTTCGCATTCAAGCCAACTACCTGTTTTAGCCGCGCACATGCTTGAATTCAGCTTCACTCATTTAACCTGGGCTCTGTTATTGGGCCTGGTTAGCGCCGCGTCGCTGCCGCTGGGTTCGGTGGTGGGCCTGCTTACCCGGCCGCGCCGTGTGTTGCTGGGCTTTTTGGCCGCCTTTGGCGCCGGTGCCCTGTTTGCCGCGTTGGCAGTTGAGCTGGTTGCGCCCACGGTGGAAGCGGTGGCGCATCGGCACGAGCACCCGGAAACTGCTGGCCAGGCCGTGGCCCAGTTTGCTTTTCTGGTGGCGGGCTCGCTGATTGGTTGCGTGATCTTTGTAGTGCTCGACCAGCTGGTCAACTCGCACGGCGGCTTTTTGCGAAAATCGGCCACCACAGTGGCCTATTTCACACGCAAGCGTGCCGACCGCGAACGCGCTTTGCTGCATGATTTGGGCAAGGTAAAGGCGTTTCACAACCTGCCCCAGGTGGCCATTCAAAGCCTGGTGGATATTGTGAAGCCGGTGCACTTCAATCGCGGCGATGTGCTGTTCGAGCAGGGCGAATCGGGCGACGAGCTGTTTATTCTGCGCGACGGCAAGGTGCAACTGTTCCAGGACAATCAGGCATTTCGCATACTGGAAGGCGGTTCGGTGCTGGGCGAGATGGCACTTCTTACCGGCGCCCCGCGGGTGGCAAAGGCGGTGGCAGAATCTGGCGTGCATGCGCTAATGGTTCGCACCGAGGATTTCGAGCGGCTGCGCAAGCAGTTTGCCGAGCTCGACGAAGCAGTGCGCGAAATGGTTACCGAGCGTATGGACAAGTTGGCCGCCGAGAAGTGCCAGCGCGCCCACAAGGAGCACCACTGGGCAAAGAAAGCCTCGCGCGCGCTTCGCAGCGGCACCGAGGTGCCTTCGCGGCACGATTTGCAGGTGGCACACCAAAGCCATTCGGGTGCGCCCATGGCCATCTGGCTGGGTATATTGCTCGACGGCGTGCCCGAGAGCTTTGTCATTGGCACCGGGCTGGCCGCGCTGTTGCTAACCCATCAGGCCGCCGGGTTGCCCATTACCTTTTTGGAAGTGGTTCCCTACACCCTGGTAGCCGGCCTGTTTTTGTCCAACTTCCCCGAGGCCCTGTCCAGCTCGGTGGGCATGCGCGAGCAGGGCATGAGTTTCAGCCGCGTCTTCTGGTTGTGGTTTTCGCTGATGATTATGACGGGCGTGGGCGCAGGGGTTGGCTATGCGGTGGGTGGCGCCTTGCCCACCACCTGGGTGATTGGCGTGCAGGGCGTGGCGGCCGGTGCCATGCTTACCATGATTGCCGCGGCCATGATCCCCGAGGCGGCGCACCGCGGCGGGCCCATGGCATCGGGCATTGGCACCATGCTGGGTTTTGTGGCGGCCATTTCGTTCAAATTGCTTGAATAGCACTGCCTGAAATCTGATCAATTTTATTCATTTAATGGGAGCCGATTCGGCCAAAAATTTGGTCGACATTGGGGTACAATGCGCAGCTTAAAATTCCAACCCGCCAACCCTGTGAGCTGCCGATGTTTGATAAGTCTGTCACCGTTGCTGATATTGATCCCGCTGTTGCCGAAGCCATTGCCAAAGAGAATGTTCGCCAGGAAGAGCATATCGAGCTGATTGCCTCGGAGAACTACACCAGCCCAGCAGTAATGGAAGCTCAGGGCAGCTCGCTGACCAACAAATATGCCGAGGGTTACCCGCACAAGCGCTACTACGGCGGTTGCGAATACGTGGATATCACCGAAGAGCTGGCAGTAAACCGGGTGAAAGAACTGTTCGGCGCCGACTATGCCAACGTGCAGCCGCATTCTGGCTCGCAGGCTAACTCGGCGGTATTCCAGGCGCTGATTACCCCGGGCGACACCATCCTGGGTATGAGTCTGGCCGACGGCGGCCACCTTACCCACGGTGCCAAGCCCAACTTTTCCGGCAAGCATTACCACGCGGTGCAGTACGGCCTGAACCCGGACACCGGCGAAATTGACTACGGTCAGGTTGAAGCGCTGGCGCGCGAGCACAAACCCAAAATGATTATTGCCGGCTTCTCGGCCTACTCGCAGGTGGTCGACTGGCAGAAGTTTCGCGAAATTGCCGACGAAGTGGGTGCCTACCTGCTGGTAGACATGGCTCACGTGGCCGGCCTGATTGCCGCTGGCGTATACCCCAGCCCGGTGCAAATTGCCGATGTGTGCACCAGCACCACGCACAAAACCCTGCGCGGCCCGCGCGGCGGCATTATCCTGGCCAGGGCCAACGAGGAAATCGAGAAGAAGCTGAATTCTGCCGTGTTCCCGGGCGGCCAGGGCGGTCCCCTGTGCCACGTAATTGCAGCCAAGGCGGTGGCATTTCTGGAAGCATTGAAACCGGAATTCAAAGACTACCAAAAGCAGGTGGTACTGAACGCCCAAGCCATGGCCAAAACCTTTATGGACCGCGGCTTTAGCATTGTTTCTGGCGGCACCAAGAACCACCTGATGCTGGTCAACCTGATTGGCAAGCCCTACACGGGCAAAGACGCCGATGCAGCACTGGGTGCGGCCAACATTACCGTGAACAAAAACGCCGTGCCGAAAGATCCGCAATCGCCCTTTGTTACTTCGGGCCTGCGCGTGGGCACTCCGGCCATTACCACCCGCGGTTTTAAAGAGGCCGAGTGCGAGCAGCTAACCGGCTGGATGTGTGACGTACTGGACGCGCTGGAAGCCGGCGATGCCGATGCCACCATTGCCGAGGTGAAGGCCAAAGTGCTGGAGCTTTGCGGGCGTTTTCCGGTTTACGGGTAAGCGTATTTTCGCCAGCATCTGACCCCTGCGGGGTCAGACACTTCCACCGAGCCACCAGCATCTGACCCCTCTCGGGGTCAGACACTTACTTCGAAGTGTCAGACTCCCCGCGTAGCGGGGGTCTGATGCTGAGATCTGCTGCCACCAGCATCTGACCCCTTCGGGGTCAGACACTTCCACCCAGCCATCAGCATCTGACCCCTGCGGGGTCAGACACTTGCTCCGGGGTCAGACACTTGCCCTTTGCCTTAAACCTTCCCCTCGCCGAACCACTTTTCGGCAATTTGCGCCACTTGCTGCGGGCAGTCGTCCAGGTGGCAGTGGTGCCCGCCGGGAACGGGCATGCGCTGCAGCCCGGGAATAAACTCGCCGGCGCCGGAGAAGCGGCTTTCCTTGTGCATCATGCCGTGCAGTGGTTCCAGCAGCAGGGCAGGGGCCTTTACCCGGCTGTAGAAGAGTTGCCGCATTTCTTCGGTCAGGCGAAAGCCGGATGTGCCTTTCAGTCGCTGGTCGGCCTGCCAGCACCAGCCCTTGTCGGTTTCCACCAGCGCGCGATGTGCCAGGTGCTCGGCGCCCTGGCGGCTCACCGGCGTTAGCGCATTTATGCGCGCTTGAATGGCTTCTTCGCGGGTTTTGTAGAAAGAGGCGTCGCGCCGGCCGTAGCTTTCCAGTTGCTCGATGGAAGCCGCCAGGCTTTCGGGCAATTCCGCCAGGCTGCTGCGAAAAGGCTCCACCGCATCAATCATCATCAGGCGTTTTACCCGTTGTGGGAACAGTGCCGCGTACAGCGTGCAAATCACCGCGCCGCGCGAGTGGCCCAGCAGGTTAACCGGCTGATCCGGGCTCAATGCAGTCACAATCCGGTGCATGTCGCGCATTTCGCCAGGCAGGTCGTAGCTGCCGTCTTCACCGCGTGGATCGCTGTGGCCCTGGCCGGCCAGGTCGATGGCCTGCATTTTGATTTGCTGCAGGTATTCCGCCATGGCGGCAAAACTGCCGGCGTTGTCCAGCCAGCCGTGCAGCGCCAGTGTGGGTACAGGGGCACCGGTATTCCAGCGAAGCCCGCGAACGCGGCGCTGGCCCAGGCAGATTTCGAAGTCGTCGGGCTGCATAAAGAGGTAAATTCAGGCTGGGAAGAGTAGAATGGCACGCCATTTTAGACGACTGAACAGCCTACAGCTATGCACTGCCCATTTTGCGATACCTCCGACACCAAGGTGATTGACTCCCGGCTGGTTGCCGCCGGCGGCCAAATCCGCCGTCGTCGCGAGTGCAACGAGTGCAGCGAGCGGTTTACCACCTACGAAGCGCCCGAGCTGGTGATGCCTTACATCATAAAAACCGATGGTACGCGCGAGCCCTTTAACGAGGAAAAACTGCGCGCCGGGTTGCTGCGTTCGCTGGAAAAACGCCCGGTAGGGCCCGAGCAGGTTGAAGCCGCCATTACCCATATTAAGGGTGTGCTGCGTTCCGGCGGCGAGCGCGAGGTGCCATCGCGCGAGGTGGGTGAAGCGGTTATGACCGCCCTGAGCGAATTGGACCAGGTAGCCTATGTGCGTTTTGCCTCGGTATACCGGCGCTTTGAAGACATCGACGAGTTCCGCGCCGAGTTGGACCGGTTGAAGAAGTAATGAGCCTCACGCCCATCGACAGCCAGTTTATGGCTCGTGCGCTGCGCCTTGCCGAGCAGGGGCTGTACAGCACCTCGCCCAACCCGCGGGTGGGCTGCGTGCTGGTGAAAGAGGGCCGGGTAGTGGGCGAAGACTGGCACCGCGCTGCCGGCCAGCCCCACGCCGAAGTACTGGCACTGCAGCAAGCCGGCGATGCCGCCCGCGATGCCACCTGCTACCTGAGTTTGGAGCCCTGCAGCCACACTGGCCGCACCGGTCCGTGCAGCGAGGCCCTGATACAGGCGGGAGTATCGCGCCTGGTTTACGCCATGGAAGACCCGAACCCGGAAGTTGCCGGAACGGGCCTGGAGCAGCTTGAAAAAGCCGGCATTCAGGTGGATGGGCCGCTTATGCAAAGCGATGCGCGCGCCCTGAACCCCGGCTTTATTCGCCGCATGGCCACCGGCCGGCCGCTGGTGCGAGTAAAAATGGCCATTAGCCTGGATGGGCGCACCGCCATGCCCGACGGCAACAGCTACTGGGTAACCGGCCCGAAAGCGCGCGAAGATGTGCAACGCCTGCGCGCTCGCAGCTGCGCGGTGTTGTCTGGTTGGCGTTCGGTGGAAATGGACAAAGCGCAAATGACGGTTAGGCCGGACGAGTTCGGCCTCGATCTGGGTTCGCGCCAACCCCTGCGGGTGCTGCTTGACGCGCAATGCCGCTTGCCACAGGATGCGCGCTTTTTCCGCGCCGAATCGCCTGTGCTGGTGGCCAACCTGCAGCGCGACGACGAGCAGGGCCACATTCGCCACGTGCGCCTGCCGGAAAAACAGGGCCATATCGACCTGCATGCGGTGCTGGATTTGTTGGGCCAAATGGAAATAAACGAGCTGCTGGTGGAATCGGGCCCCGAGCTAAGCGGTGCCTTTATGCGTGCCGGCCTGGTCGACGAGCTGGTGATATACATGGCGCCCAAACTGATGGGCAGCAACTCGGCGCCCCTGTTCGGCTTGCCGCTTCAGAAAATGGCTGAAGCGCTGCCATTGCATTTTACCGAGGTACGCCAAATTGGCGGCGACCTGCGAATTACCGCGCTGTTGGAGAAGGAATAGCTGCATGTTTACCGGAATAGTAAGCCACCTGGGCACCGTAACCCGCACCGAACAAATTGGCGGTGACTTGCGCCTGACCGTGAACACCGGCGGTATGGACATGAGTGATGTTGCCCTGGGCGACAGCATCATGCACAACGGCGTATGCCTGACGGCTATCGAGGTGGGCAACGACACCCTGGTTACCGACCTGTCGGCAGAAACTCTGAAGGTAACCACCGCCGGCAACTGGCGCGAGGGCACCCGGGTGAACCTGGAAAAATCCCTCACCCTGGCCGACCGGCTGGGCGGCCACCTGGTTTCCGGCCATGTAGACGGCCTGGGTGAAGTGCTTGAGCGCAAACCCTCGGCCCGCGCCGAATGGTTCATGCTGCGCGCGCCGAAGGATCTGGCAAAGTACATTGCCACCAAGGGCTCCATTACCGTTGACGGCACCAGCCTCACGGTAAACGCCGTTAACGGCACCGACTTTGAACTAACCATTATTCCGCACACGCTGGAAGTTACCGTAATTGGCGGCTACCAGCCCGGCACGCAGGTGAACCTGGAGGTTGACCTGTTGGCGCGTTACCTTGAGCGGTTGCGCCAATTCGACGAGGTGGCACCATGAAGTTCAACAGCAGCGAAGAGCTAATTCAGGACATTGCCGATGGCCGCATGGTCATTCTGCTGGACGACGAAGACCGCGAGAACGAGGGCGACCTGGTGATGGCCGCCAGCTTGGTGCGGCCCGAGGATATCAACTTCATGGCCACCCACGCGCGCGGCCTGATTTGCCTGACGCTCACAGGCCAGCGCTGCCAGCAGCTGAACCTGGGCCGTATGGTGAACGACAACAATGCCTCGCACGGCACCAACTTTACTGTGTCGATTGAAGCCGCCGAAGGCGTCACCACCGGCATTTCCGCCAAGGATCGCGCCCGCACCGTGCAGGCCGCGGTAGCCCCCGGTGCGCAGCCGCGCGACATTGTGCAGCCCGGCCACATTTTTCCGCTGATGGCCCAGCCCGGTGGCGTGCTCACCCGCGCCGGCCACACCGAGGCAGGTTGCGATCTGGCGCGCCTGGCGCGGCTGGAACCCGCCGCGGTGATTGTGGAAATTATGAACGAGGACGGCAGCATGGCGCGGCGCCCCGACCTGGAACAGTTTGCGCAAAAGCACGGCCTGAAAATTGGCACCATTGAAGACCTGATTCACTACCGGCTGCGCAACGAAACCACGGTGGAGTGTGTGAAGGTTCGCCAGGTAGATACCCACTACGGCGAGTTCGAGCTGCGCACCTACCACGACACGGCGCGCGACCAGATTCACCACGCGCTGGTAAAGGGCGATGTTGGCGACGGCGAACCGGTACTTACCCGCGTGCACCTGCCCACGCCCCTGCGCGACTACTTTGCCCTCATCGAGCCGGGCGACACCGAGCCCAAGTGGACGGTGCGCGAGGCCATGCATCATGTGGCCGAAGCCGGCCGCGGCGTGGTGGTATTGCTCAGCTCCAACGTGCCCACGGCGCGGGTGGTGGAAGGCATGCTTGAGCGAATTTACGACGAGGCCCAGGGCAACCCGCCGCTGCCCAATATGCAAATTGGTGTGGGGTCGCAAATACTGCGCGACCTGGATGTGCACAAGATGCTGCTGATGGGCATGCCGGTAAAATACACCGGCCTGGCTGGCTTCGACCTCGAGGTGGTGGACTATGTGCCGCCGCCGGTAGCTGCCAGGGCCAACGACCCCAGCTGAACTGCAAATACACAGAGACCTGATTGATGAACCAGTACCAGGCGCAAACCCAGTGGACCTCCGGCCGGATAGCTATCCTGCTAACCCGCTGGAACAGCTTTATCACCGACAACCTACTGCAGGGTGCGCAACAGGCGCTGCATCGCAATGGCGTACCCGAAGACCAGATAGATGTGGTGTATGTGCCGGGCGCTTTCGAATTGCCCATTACCGCGCGCAAGCTGCTCGACTCGGGAAAGTATGCCTCCCTGGTGGCGCTGGGTTGTGTGATTCGCGGCGGCACCCCCCACTTCGACTTTGTTTGCAGCGGCTGCATGGATGGCCTGATGCAGGTGCAGCTGGACGCCCGCGTGCCGGTTACCTTCGGCGTGCTAACGGTAGACAGCGTGGAGCAGGCGATTGAACGCTCTGGCGACGACAGCAACAACAAGGGCGCCGAAGCGGCGGTGACGGCACTGGAAATGATGAACCTGATGCAGGAGTTGCCCTTGTGAGCTCGCCCTTAACCCAGCGCCGCAAAGCGCGCGAACTGGCGGTGCAGGCCCTGTACCAGTGGGGCATGGCTGGCCAGGACATCGCCAGCATTGAAGCCCAGTTTTACGCCGAGCACGACCCGGAGAAATTCGACGGCGAATATTTTCGCGAAGCCCTGCGCGCGGTACTGAAAAACCTGGATGAATTCGACGACTTGATCAGCGCCAAACTGGACCGCTCACTGAAAAGCCTCGACCCGGTGTCGCTGGCTATTTTGCGCCTTGGCGCATTCGAGTTGCGCGACCGCATGGATATTCCCTTCAAGGTGGTAATTAACGAGGGCATTAACCTGTCGAAAAAGTTTGGCCCCACCGAAAGCGACAAGTACGTTAACGGCGTGCTCGACAAGCTGGCACCCGAGCTGCGCGGCCCGGAAGTGCAGGCAGAAAAAAAGGCGCGGGATAAATCCTGACGGGCTGCCCTTGAACGAATTCTCCCTGATTCGTCATTACTTTACCGGCATTGGTGTCGACGACCCGGATGTGGCCCTGGCCGTGGGCGACGATGCGGCGCTATTGCACCAGGCGGGCGAGGGTTACTGGGCAGTGGCCGCCGACATGCTGGTTGAGGGCCGTCACTTCCCGGTGCAATGCAACCCCGCCCTTATTGCTGGCCGCGCCCTGCGCGTGAACCTTAGCGACATGGCCGCCATGGGCGCGCGGCCACGCTTCTATACCCTCAGTATTAGCCTGCCGAAAGCCGATACCGGCTGGCTGCAGGAATTCTCCGACAGTTTGCAACGCGAAAGCCGGCAATTTTCCGTGAGCCTGGTGGGCGGCGATACCACCGCCGGGCCACTGTCGCTGTCGATTCAGATGATTGGCGAGGTGCAAAAACCCCTGCTGCGCTCTGCCGCCGATGCCGGCGACGATATCTGGGTAACCGGCCATCTGGGCTCTGCAGCGGCCTATGTGGCAAAAGGGTTTCCCGATGCCGCAGCCGACGATTTTGCCTTTGCGCGCTTCTGGCAACCCGAACCGCGAATCGGCTTTGCGCTGCAGGCTGCGCCCCATATCAAGGCTGCCATCGATGTATCCGACGGCCTGTGGGCCGACCTGGGCCATATTTGCGAACGCAGCGGCCTGGGCGCTCGAGTCGAAATGAGCCGGCTGCCGTTTCACGCGCAACTGCGCCAGCGCTGCGGCGACGAATGTGAACAACTGGCGCTGACCGGCGGAGACGACTACGAGTTGTGTTTTACCGCCGCGCCGGGCGAGCGGGATTCGCTTCAGAAAATAGCGGCGCAGCACCAGCTTCCCCTCACCCGAATTGGCGAAACAACGCAGCAGCGCGAACAGCTTTGCCTGAATTCTGCGGGCAAACCGGTACCAGTGGCGCAGGGGGGGTATCAGCATTTCTGACTTCACGCGATTAAAAGCCCTGCTTGGCGACCCGGTGCATTTGCTGGCGTTGGGCCTGGGTTCGGGCCTGTCGCCCAAAGCACCCGGTACGGCGGGTTCATTGGCTGCGCTGCTGCTGTTTATTCCGCTGGCCGCGCTGGGAACTGAATGGGCGGTGCTGGCCACGCTGCTGGCCTGCGTGCTGGGAGTGCCCATTTGCGAGTACACATCGCGGCAGCTGGGCGGCGACCACGGTGCCATTGTGTGGGACGAATTCGCCGGCCTCTGGCTTTGCCTGCTGTTTGCGTTGCCCGAGCCAGTTTGGTGGCTGCTGGCCTTTGCGCTTTTCCGGCTGTTTGATGTGCTCAAACCCTGGCCCATTCGCTGGCTGGACAAGAACCTGCACGGCGGTATGGGTATTATGCTGGACGACCTGCTGGCCGGTGCCATGGCGGCGTTTGTGCTGCTTCTCGTACAATACGCCTTTGCCTGAGGAACCGGTTTGCTGAATCAACCCACCCAATCCTGCCAACTGCCAACGCCTTTCGGTACCTTCGGCCTGCATGCCTTTGAAGATGCGGGCAACGACAAGGTGCACCTGGCACTGGTGATGGGGCAGCCGCCAGCCCAATCGGCGTTGCTGAGAATTCACTCCGAGTGTTTAACCGGCGATGCGCTGTTTTCCCAGCGTTGCGACTGCGGTTCGCAGCTTGAGCACGCCATGCAGCAAATTGCCGCCGAGGGCAGCGGCATTATTCTGTACCTGCGTCAGGAAGGCCGCGGCATTGGGCTGATGAACAAAATTCGCGCCTACCACCTGCAGGACGACGGCGCCGATACGGTGGAAGCCAACGAGCGTCTGGGCTTTGGTGCCGATATGCGCGATTACTCCATGTGCGGCCCCATGCTGGAATTTCTGAATATAAAAAGCGTGCGGCTGATGACCAACAACCCGCGCAAAATAAAGGCATTGGAGCAACTTGGTATCGAGGTGGAAGCGCGCCTGCCGGTGCAAACGGGTAAAAACCCCCACAACGACCGCTACCTGCAAACCAAGGCCGGCAAGCTGGGCCATATTTTCGACTAACACCTGCCGGTGCCCGGGCACCAGCCCGGCTTACCATTTCTCTAGATTTTTTACGCCCCGGCCCGTGCCAGGCAGAATTCCTGTGGGTTTGGAGGGAGACTGTTTTGGAAAAATTGCTTGCCAGCCTCGGCCTACTAGTGCCGATGGCCATTCAGCCTCTGTATGCGCAGGAAAATTTCAGCTTTGATTTCGGTGGCCGGTTGCAGCTGGACTACAACCACTCGGAACTGAACGGCGTGCCCGATGAAACCCAGTGGGTTGCCCGCCGACTCTGGTTGGAGGCTTCCGGCGATCTCGGCGAAAACTGGGAATACAAATGGCAGCAACGCCTGGGTGAAGCCAATGGCGGCGACCAATCGGATGCCTACCTGAAATACACGGGTTTCGGCCCGGCGGCCAGTATCATTATCGGTCAGCAGTTCGAGCCTTTGGGGTTGGAGCAGCGCACCAGTTCCAACGACCTCACCTTTTCCGAGCGCTCCTCCACTACCGAGCTATACAACAAGCCGCGGTTGCCCGGTGTTGCGCTGGAGGGCGTGTTGGAAAACCAGACTTTCTACAGCCTGATGGTGGCGCAGGATGTTCCCAACTACGATGACCTTTCCTACAGCGGTCGATTGGGAAGGTTCTGGCAGCCGGCAGCCGATACCAGCTATCAGCTTGCCCTGGGCTTCATGCGCCGGGAGATGCAAACCAATGCCGTTGCGCTGATGGCTTCAGGGGTTAGTGGCCCCTTCCATGCTCATGCCGAGTACTACCAGGGCGAGCGCAATAGCAGCGACCGAAGCGGCTACTTTGTGCAGGCCGGCTGGGTAATTACCGGCGAAGTTCGCGCCATGACACCGGGCAAGGTGCGGCGGGTTCAACCGGCGGCCAGCCCGGGGGTATTTGAAATGGCGCTGCGCCACAGCGGTGGCGACGGCAATTACGCCGACATTGAATTGGGCCGGGTTGATGCCGAGGCCTGGGGTGTTGCCATGAGCTGGTATGTCACCAACAACCTTAAATTGAGTGCCAGCTATGACGAAGGCAGCAGTAACCAGTCAAACGACCAGGGCAGCGAATCGCGCTTTCGCTTTCAGTACCTCTTCTAGCTGTAAGTTCTGGCCAGGCGTAAAGAACTTTGGTTAAAACTGCCTGAG
>CAKZNR010000167.1 GCA_937129725.1 uncultured Cellvibrionales bacterium
CGCGATAAAGAAGGCACCGTCGTTTGGCAGGTCAATCTGTGCCTTCTGTGCCTTGTTTTTCAAGATCGCAACGCGTGTCTCCAGTTCGGGCGGTTCCACTGCTACGGTAAGGCCCCACCCAAAACGGGACTTCAGGCGCTCTTCCAGCCCGTCAATTTCTTTCGGATAGCGATCGCAGCTCAGAATTACCTGCTGATGCGACTCCAGCAGGCTGTTAAAGGTGTGGAAAAACTCTTCCTGGCTGCGGTCTTTGTTGGCAAAAAACTGAATGTCATCAATCAGCAGGGCATCCACCGAGCGGTAGTAGCGCTTGAACTCGTTGATTGCGCCCAATTGCAGCGCCTTTACCATGTCTGCCACAAACCGCTCGGAATGCAGATACAGCACCCTGGCGCCCGGATTGCGAGCCCTCAACTCGTTGCCAACTGCCTGCATCAAGTGGGTTTTGCCCAGGCCCACGCCGCCATAGATAAAGAGAGGGTTATAGGCTTCCCCGGGGTTGTCGGCAACCTGGCGGGCCGCCGCCAGTGCAAGCTGGTTTGATTTACCTTCCACGAAGGTCTGAAAGGTGAAGTTGCTGTCCAGGTTCGACCGACTGCTTTTTATTAAACGGGGCTCGTATTCTTCACGCGCTGCGGCCTCGGGCGGCTGTGTATGCCCATTGGCGCTTTCGTCAGCCAGAGGGTCCGAACCGTTGGATAGCGGCGCCGCGCTGTCGCGCTGCTGAAAGGGGCGGCCCACCGCGCCGCCAAAACTGAGCTCGGCATCGGACGAATCAGTCGAGGGTGCATCCGACTCAAACAGGTCAACAATTACACGCAGCGGCTCCCCGGTGTTCTCCTCTGCCAACGAGCGAATACGCGGCAAAAACTTCTCGCTAACCCAGTCGAGCACAAAGCGGTTGGGCGCCAGCAAGCGCAACTCGCCGTTACCTTCCTGCGGACGCAGCGGCTTAATCCAGGTGTTGAACTGTTGTTCCGGCAATTCCTGGTGCAATCGATCGCTGCACCTGTCCCAAATCAGGGTGGACACTTATTAACGCCTCTTTTTTATGGTTCTTTTGTTTTGATTTTGCGCTTCACGGAACCGAACCTCGGATGCCGTTTTGTGCCGGGAACTAGCCAAAAGCCACACCATCTTATCCCTTCCAACCGCGAAGCAGGGCGCATTTTATCCACAAGCGGCGCCCACAGTAAAGCCCCGCCAAAAATACACTATATCTATATTTATCAGACACTTATGTACAGTCAACACAGGTTGGGTACTTTTTTAATTATCCCCTACCCTTCGCACGTCGAGCGGGCAGATGTGGATAACCTGTGACTTAACCGTGAATTGGCTGGTAAGTTGCGACTAAATGACCAGTTTTCGCCTTTTCTTGTCGACATATAGTCTGGCAATAGGTTTTCTCCTTTCCAATAGTCTTTTTTATCAGTATTTCAGTTTCCCCTGTCAGCGGCCCGGATGCTCGACCGACAACTCCGCAGAATTGATTTATCCCCCCGCGTTGCGTACAATCGCGCGCCCTGCTGACAGACAGTCGGCAAACTAATTAACAGTACCCAGATGTACTACCGGCCAAGAGACGACCGATGAAAAGAACTTTCCAACCCAGCAATTTGCGCCGCAAACGCACCCATGGTTTCCGTGCCCGCATGGCAACAGCCAATGGCCGCAAGGTTTTGGCTCGCCGTCGAGCCAAAGGCCGCAAAGTCCTTAGCGCCTGATTATTTTGAGCGAAGAAAACCTGGCGTTACAGTCGTTCAAATTCCGGCCGCACATGCGGCTGAAGAAGCCTGCGCAATTTCAGGCGGTGTTCGACGACAACGACTTGCGTGTAAGCACCCCGCAGGTGCTGATACTGGCCAAGCGAAACAGGCTGGCCCATCCACGGCTGGGCCTGGTAATGCGCAAGAAGTTTGTTCGCATGGCCTGCGAGCGAAATACCATTAAACGCATTTTGCGCGAGAGCTTTCGCCTGCGCCAGGGCGATATAGCCGGACTCGACCTGGTAATGATGACCCGCCAGGGCGCCGACCGGTTAAACCGCAAAGAACTTCGCAAGCTGGTTGAAAATGCCTTCGACACCCTCGTGCGAAGAAACGCCGAACTCGCGTAATCCTCTTGCCCGCGCGGCAAACGGCCTGATTCGCGCCTACCAGATCTGCTTAAGCCCGCTGCTGGGTCGCAACTGCCGCTTCCATCCGACCTGCTCGGAATACGCGCGAACTGCAATAAACCGCTTTGGTATGCTTCGCGGGGGTTACCTCGGAGCCCGGCGATGCTTAAAATGCCACCCTTTCCACCCAGGCGGCATAGACCCTGTGCCAGACCGACCCAAACAACAAGGTGAATCCTCTTGAAGAAATTTGACCCCATCAGTCTCGGTCTGATTGTCGGCATACTTGCGGTTACGCTAATGCTGGTCAGGCAGTGGGATCAATTCCAGATCGAACGCCAACAGCAGGCCATGGCGCCGTCGCAATCCTTTCAACAAAACCAGTTGAGCCAGGCTGGCGCCAGTGACCTGCCCGCCGCCCCGGTTGTCGGCAGCAACGCCCAACCCTTGGCGAGCGATCTGCCTGCTGTGCCGGGCGCCGCTGCCGAGCTTCCGATTACGCCAGCTTCCAGCCAGTACACACTGCAAAACGACTTACTGAAACTTACCTTTAGCGCCCTTGGTGGCGACCTGGTAGATGCCCGCCTGTTGCAGCACTACATCGACCTTGAATCGCGCGAACCCATCCAATTGCTTATCGACAATGGCAATCGCACCTACGTGGCACAAACCGGTTTGGTTGGTCAAAACGGTACCGATACCGCCGAAGGTCGACCGCTGTTCAGCGCGGCTCAGCCGCAGGTCATCATGTCGGAGGGTCAGGACAGGGTGAGCCTGGATCTGGTCTACCAAACCCAGGAAGCTCTCATTACCAAACGATTCTCCTTGAATCGCGGCGACTACTATATAGAGGTTGATTACCTGGTAGAGAACCTCGGCACCAGCACCTGGTCGGCAGCCTACTACGCCCAGATCAAACGCGATTCGTTCGAGCCGGTGGCCAATGTGGGTGTGGGAGTTAAACCCTTTGTCGGTTTTGCGCTCACCTCGCCCGATAATCGCTACGACAAATACAAGTTCAAGGATCTGGACAGTCAGCGAGTGCAAATGCAGGTCGACCAGGGTTGGGTTGCCATGCTGCAGCATTACTACCTGACCGCTCTGTTGCCCGATAGCCAACGGCCTCTCAACTACAATTTGCGCGCCTCTTCCCAGCCCAACACCTATTTGGGCGGCTTCACCCAGTCGGCACTTAGCCTGGCTCCCGGCGCCACCGGTGAAATTAACGCCGGTATCTATATTGGCCCGAAAGACCAATACCGCCTGAAAGAAATCGCCGAACACCTGGACCTCACCATCGATTACGGCTGGATCTGGTGGGCCGCTCAGCCGGTTTACGCCGTTCTGAATTTCCTGCACACCGGGGAGTACTCCCTGTTAGGCTTCGAAGGCGTGTTGTTCTCCGGCTTTGCCAATTGGGGTATCTGCATCATTCTGCTTACCCTGCTGGTAAAACTGGCTTTCTTCCGCTTGTCTGCTGCCAGCTATCGTTCAATGGCAAAAATGCGCAAGTTACAGCCCAAAATGACGGCACTGAAAGAACGCCTGGGCGACGACAAACAAGCTTTTTCGCAGGAAATGATGAAGCTGTACCAGAAGGAAAAGGTAAACCCCATGGGTGGCTGCCTGCCCATGCTGATTCAAATGCCTGTTTTTATCGCACTCTACTGGGTGCTACTGGAAAGTGTGGAAATTCGACACGAACCCTTCTTCTTGTGGATTGTTGACCTGTCGGCCAAAGACCCCTGGTTCATCCTGCCACTTATTATGGGTGCCAGCATGTGGTTCCAGATGCGTCTTAACCCCACTCCGCCAGACCCAACCCAGGCCAAGGTGATGCAGATGATGCCCATCATGTTCACCTTCCTGTTCATGTGGTTCCCTGCCGGGCTGGTGCTGTACTGGGTAAGCAACAACCTGTTGTCCATTGCACAGCAGCTTATTATTACCCGCAGTATCGAGAACGCCGACAGCAAGCCGGCCTGACGGGTTAACCAACCTGTGAGCACCGATACCATTGTCGCCCTGGCCACCGCTCCCGGCCGGGCCGGTATTGGGGTAATTCGGCTCAGTGGGCCAAAGGCGTTTGCCATTGCTGCTCAGCTGGGTGCCGCCAACCTCACACCCCGCCTGGCCAAATTCTGTCACTTCCAAATCCATGGCGAAGCGGTTGATTCAGGCCTGGCTCTGGCCTTTCCCGGCCCTGCATCCTTTACCGGTGAAGACGTGGTTGAGCTGCATGCCCACGGCAGCCCGGTCACACTAAAACAACTGATACGCTGCAGCCTGGACCTGGGTGCCCGACTGGCCAATCCGGGCGAGTTTTCCCAGCGAGCCTTTCTGAATGCCCGCATCGATCTGGCCCAGGCCGAAGCCATTGCCGACCTGATTTCCAGTGGCAGCGAATCGGCTGCGCGCGCCGCCATGCGCTCGCTGGATGGTGTGTTCTCGCGCCGCATCGATCAACTGGCTGAACAAATAATTGAGCTGCGTAAATACGTTGAAGCAGCCATCGACTTTGCCGAAGAAGAAATCGATTTTCTCGGCGATGGCAAAATTGCCTCGCAATTGCAGCAGTTGCTGGCCCGCCTGGAAGAAACCCTGACCGAGGGCAAAAAAGGGCAAAAGCTGTTGCAGGGCCTGAACATTGTCATTCTGGGTGAACCCAACGCCGGCAAGTCGAGCCTGTTAAACCACTTCGCCGGCGACGACCGCGCCATTGTCACCGATGTTGCTGGTACCACCCGAGATACCCTGACAGAAACCATCGACCTGGGCGGGTTGCCTATTAGCATCACCGACACGGCCGGGCTAAACGCCAAACCCGACCCGGTTGAAAAGATTGGCATCGAGCGCGCCTTGCAGTCGGCCCGCAAAGCCGACCTGGTGCTGGTGCTGTTCGACAGCAACAACCGCTCGGTTGAACAAACCCGTTCGCTGCTGCAACTGCACCAGCTGGACCGGGCCAGTGCCGATATCTTGCTGGTGGCAAACAAAACCGACCTGTCGACGCAAACCACTGGCTGGCAACAGGACGATAAAGGCCGCTGGCTTGGTATCAGTGTTAAACAGCGCGAAGGCCTGGAAGAGCTGGCACAGGCGCTGCACGAGTTTGCCGGTCTGCAGGGTGAAGCGCCGGCTTTTAGCGCGCGCGACCGCCACCTGGTGGCACTGCAGCAAGCCAGATCGCATCTTCAGCAGGCAATCGAACTGCTGGCCAATCAACAGGCCGGTGAGCTGGTAGCCGAAGAGTTGCGCCTGGGTCACCTGGCGCTGCAGGAAATTACCGGCAGTTTCAGCAGCGACAACCTGCTGGGCGAGATATTCTCCAGCTTCTGCGTGGGTAAATAGCAGCGCTGTATAGTTATCTTCCAACCACCCCCAACCAATCCACAAACTTGCCAACAATATTAATTTTTTGGGGCCACACCTGTGCACAAGTTGTCAGTTAGCCGTGCGTTGCCGGGTGGGTAAAAAAAGCGCCTTTTTTTGCCCACACACTACCCCCATCAAAAAAGGCTGTTCCACGGCTGCTTATACGCAATCTGTGCCACCCCGTCAGGCCACGCAAAATCTGGTTAAAACACACTTATCCACCGAAAAGGCCGTGCCTAATAACTACAGTAGTAATCCTTCTACTACCTATATATAAATTCAAACACTAATTATTTATTTGATTTAAAAAGGAATATTTTCACCCTTCGGCGCACTGCACTATAATGCCCGGCCATTTCACCCACCCGGGAACACTGTCAGGCCGCTATGAGCATGCAGTACGACACCATTGTGGTAGGCGGCGGTCACGCCGGCACCGAAGCAGCACTTGCCTCTGCGCGCATGGGTGCACGCACGCTTCTGCTTACCCACAACGTGGAAACCCTGGGTCAGATGTCCTGCAATCCGGCCATTGGCGGTATTGGCAAAAGCCACCTGGTGCGGGAAGTGGATGCGATGGGCGGAGCCATGGGCCTGGCAACCGATCAGGCGGGCATTCAGTTCCGGCTGCTGAACGGTCGCAAGGGGCCGGCAGTGCGTGCTACCCGTGCCCAGGCCGACCGGGTGCTGTACCGGCAGGCGATTCGCTCTCTGCTGGAAAACCAGGCCAACCTGGAAATTTTTCAGCAAGCTTGTGACGATCTCATCATCGAACAGGGCAATGCCGTGGGTGTGGTTACCAATGCCGGGCTGGAGTTTCGCGCCCGTGCCGTGGTGCTCACCACGGGCACCTTCCTTGGCGGCCTGGTTCACATCGGTTTGCAAAATCACAGTGCCGGCCGTGCCGGTGACCCCCCTGCCATTCGTCTGGCCGAGCGGCTGCGCGAGTTGCCACTGCGCGTCGACCGGCTAAAAACCGGCACACCGCCGCGCATTGATGCGCGCAGTGTTGATTTCTCCGAATTGCAGGAACAGTGGGGCGACCAGCCCGAG
>CAKZNR010000168.1 GCA_937129725.1 uncultured Cellvibrionales bacterium
TACGCCGTTGTAAGGCATGATACTGATCTTGTCGGGACTCTCATCCAGATAAGTCTTTATTTTGGAGAGCGGCACTTCGTTGGTGATGTGCAGTTGGCCGGTGCGGAACATGCGCTCTTCCGTTACCAAATTTTCTGTGGGGTAGAACACAATGCCATTGAGCTGAACCTGTTCGGCGCCCCAGTAGTCTTCAAATTTGGAGACGCTTAGATGACTGTTGATACGCCACTCATTCAGCGTAAAGGGGCCATTGGTAACGATATTGCCCTCGCGCGCCCACTGGGAAAGCTGGTCGGTGGCACTGCCAAAGGCCAGCACGTTATCTTTATTGACCGGAAAGGTGCTGTAGTGATCGAGCACTTGCAGAAAGTATGGAGTGGGCTCAGTCAGGGTAACCTCGAAGGTGTGCTCGTCAACTACCTTTGCCCCCACCTGGCTGAAGTCATCAAGCTCACCTGTGTTGTAAGCCTCGGCACCCACTACGGAAAACAGCATATAGGCATACTGACTACCCAATGCAGGGTTAAGTACGCGCTCCCAGCTCCAGTAAAAATCTTCAGCAGTAACGGGCTGCCCGTTGCTCCACAGGGCATCTTCGCGCAGATGGAAAATATAGGTACGGCCGTCTTCGCTGATGTCCCAGCTTTCGGCAACACCCGGTTCAATCTCCAGCGTGTAGGGGTTTTTTAATACCAGACCCTCAAACAGTGCCTGCAAAATATGGTGTTCGGGCACTCCGGTGACAATGTGCGGATCAAGGCCCTGCGGCTCGGTGCCGTTACCCATGTGCAAAATGCCTTCGCGGTTGCCCTGCTCAACGCGGGAGTCTTCCACTCCGCCGCTGCAAGCAATCAGAAACGCACCAAATAAAATAGGGAGAAATCGTGACAGATGTGAAGAAAACAGCCCGAACATGGTCTTTGGGTACCCCGTTTGGTCAGGTCAAACTATTGCGCAATGACGCAAGATAGCACGGCTTTTGTTTTGGCCGAAAGCTCTAGCTGGCACAGGCCACACCCGTGCCGCGCAACCCGCAATATCCTGCGGGATTTTTGTGCAAATATTGCTGATGATACGGCTCGGCAAAGTAAAAGACGGGCTCGCAGCGAACTTCGGTAGTGATTTGCCCCATGCCCTGCTCGCTTAATGCCTCCTGATAGGCGTCGCGCGACGCCAATGCCAGGCGCAACTGTTCCTGCGAGTCGGTAAAAATCGCACTGCGGTACTGGCTACCCCGATCATTGCCCTGACGCATACCCTGAGTTGGGTCATGCGCCTCCCAGAATACCTTAAGCAGCGCCGGCAGCCCTGTTTGATCCGGGTCATAGACTAGCTGAACCACCTCGGTGTGATTGGTGTAACCGGTACAGGTTTCTTCATAGGTCGGATTGGGAGTATCCCCGCCGGCGTATCCGGCCGCAGTTACAAAAACTCCCGGCTGTTGCCATAGCAATCGCTCGGCACCCCAAAAACAGCCCATTCCCAGGCGAACCGATTCCATCTGGCCGGGATAAGGCGGCGCCATTGGATTGCCCAATACTTCGTGCAATGCTGGCACCGACATAGGTTGGTCGCGGCCTGGCAGAGTTTTTTCAGGGGCAACTAGATCGGTAGCTTTTGATCGAAACATTATGTGGTCCGGGTTAACGACACTTGAATTTGCAGGGTATGACTTTCTTCACCACTATAATGTTGTGGTGAAATGGCAGACATTACCAAATGGCAAAAGATATCAAGCAGGGCAGTAAGTCGGGCGAGCTGACCAAGGGCAAGCTGGACCAGTTTTTGGCAGAGGTAAACAACCTGCCTCCTGCGGTGCGAAGTGGCGCCAAACCCGCGCGGCTGGCATTTGTGATTGATGCCACCGCAAGCCGGCAACCCACCTGGGATATGGCCAGTCAACTGCAGGGCGAAATGCTGCAAAGCGCGCGCAAGAATGGCGAAATGTACCTTCAGGTATTGTGGTTTCGCGGCTTTGGCGAGCTGAAAAAGACTCCCTGGAGCGCAGATGGCACCCAACTGGCCAGGCTAATGAGCGGGGTCACCTGCAAAGCGGGTCAGACACAAATAGAACGGTGCCTGCGAGAATTATTGCGCCAGAGTGGCGAACAACAAATCAATGCCGTGGTGTACGTGGGCGACTGTTGCGAAGAACCCGCCAATAAATTGCTTCAACTGGCTGGCAAGCTGGGCCTAATCAATACCCCTCTGTTTATCTTTCAGGATGGCCAGAATCCGCGAGCTGCGCAGGTGTTTGAACAAATGAGTAAACGCAGCGGCGGCGCATTTTGCCAGCTGGACCACACCAGCGCCGAACTGCTGCAGGAATTGCTCAACGCTGTTGCCAGTTTTGCCACTGGCGGCAAACAAGCGGTAAAGTCCCTGCCGCCGGCGCGGCACAAAGCAACGCGCCATTTGCTGGAACAACTGGATAAATGATTCGACTGGTTCTTATAGCCGCCCTGCTCGCCGCCTGGTACTTCTGGTATCGCTGGAAAAAAGCACCTGACAACGAAGCAAAACGCAGGCTGGTCAATCAGTTCATTATGTACGGCCTGCTGGCGGGCATTATGCTGCTTGCAGCGGCGGGTCGTATCCACTGGCTGGGCGCGGTATTTGCAGCCCTACTTCCTATCCTGAAACTTCTTGCGGGTTGGCTGTTCAGCCTGTTTCCCGTATTGGCGAAAATCTATCGCAACCGTGCGCCGGCAGGCTCTACCGGCAAAACCAACCGCTCCCACATCAAAACGGGCTATCTTGAGATGTGGCTGGATCACGACAGCGGCAATCTGGGTGGCACGATACTCCAGGGAGAACATCAGGGCAGCAACCTCGACGACCTGGATGAAACCCTATTGCGCGAACTCTTTGCCGAATATCAGCGCATCGACAGTGACAGCGCAAGGCTGCTTCAAAGCTACCTGCAGCGCCGGTTTGAGCAGTTCGAAGAGCAAGCAAACGGAGACGAACCTCATTCAGATAACGCGCATAGCTCCAGTGCTATGAGCCCTGCCGAGGCCCGCGAGATTCTCGGTGTTGAAGAACAGGCCGATCGCGCTGAAATTCGCCGTGCGCACCGCAAACTAATGCAAAAGCTGCATCCGGATCATGGTGGGAACGACTACTTCGCCGCCAAGGTGAACCAGGCCCGTGACTTGCTGCTGGGCAGACTTCAAGATTAGGAAGCAATCTCTCCCGGATTGCTTGCCCAATAAATATAGCAAGGTAGGATACCGCTGCAGCTACCCATACTGGCCCCGCAGCTCAATTGGGTGAAAGCACCGCTTTCACGACCGAGCGCAAGCCGCATGCGGCGCAGCAAAGCGAGGGCCGGGCTTTCGTCGCGAACGCGGCGAAAGGAGCAATCGTTCTGGATTGCTTGCCGAACAAATATAGCAAGGTAGGATACGGCTGCAACTACTCATACTGGCCCCGTAGCTCAATTGGATAGAGCAATCCCCTCCTAAGGGATAGGTTGCAGGTTCGATTCCTGCCGGGGTCGCCAACATTTACCGCGCTTCGCACGGGCAGCTTAAAAAGCGACCCAGGCCTGCTTTTGCTATTATAAAAAGCCGTCCTGAGGAGGCCAGCCATGAAATTCATCGGGCTATCCTTTCTTCTGCTTTTCGCGCCGCTTTCACTGGCCCAATCTCTGGTGGTCTTCAGCAACAACGAAGCTGCCACAAGCTGCTCTGAATTTGCTTTCGAAGCCTCGCTCACCAACCAGTCCAGCGAGCATTATCTAAGCTATTGCGACCGGGCGATCGAGAATGAAACCCTGCTCAGGGCCGATATCGCCGCCAGCTATTTGAACCGCGGCGTAATCAACATGGCACTTGGCCATTATTCGGATGCCCACGCCGACTACCTCACGGCGCAGCGCATGGCCGAATACCTTCCCGAGGTCTACCTGAATCTGGGCAATCTGGACTTCTTGCAGAAAAACTTTGCGAAGGCTATCGAGAACTATGGCCTGGCAGAGCAACTGGGGCTGCGCCAGGCGCATATCCTGTATCTGAACCGGGGGATGGCACTGATGAACCTGGGGCAACTGGATGCAGCAGAAGCGCAATACATGCAGGCCCTTGGATCCAGGCCCAATTGGAGCCCAGCTCAGCAAAAGCTGGAACAGCTGCGCCAATTGCGCATGCAGCGTGATCCTGCCTCGCCCTGACTGAAGCCGCCAAGCGGTTACTTTAGAACCAGTACGGGCACCTTGCTGCCAGCAATCATTCGCGTGGTATTGCTGCCGATAAAGAAGCGTCGCACTCGCGAATGCGCGTAGGCACCAATGGCTGTCATTTCAATGCCGTGCTCGGCCTGATACTGCTGCAATGCCGGGTAAATTTCGCCATACAGCAGGTTTGTCGTCACATTAAACCCGGCATTCCTCAGTAGTTCGGCTGCGCGGCTTAGTTTGTCCTGCCGCTCCGGGGTATCGTCGCCCACCATCACCAGATGGCAAGGAAGGTCTTTAAACAAAGCACTTTGGGCGGTGCGCTCTATCGCACCCTGCATATTCTCGCGGCCGTCGTAGGCAATCATGAAATTCGAAGGAGGCGTAAAATTGCCAACGCTTATCAGCACCGGGCGCGTGACCGCACGCACCACCGATTCCACATGCGATCCCACCGCATTCAGGTCGTTCTCGTGGCCCTGCCCTGCACGGCCAATCACAAACAGCCGGGTGTCCTGTTCGCGCTCTTTTAACGATTCCAATACATCGCCATGGCGCTGAAGCTGCTGAACTTCTTGCACGCCACTTTGGCTTGCATAGTCACGAAACTGTTGCAGCAGCTGTTTGCCGTGTTGCAGGGCAATACGATTTCGCTGTTTTTCCAGCTCGACAATCTCTTCAAGAAGGTGCTGTGCGCTGTCTACCCCCAAGGTTCCGGAAAGGTCTCTGGCATTGCCACTTTGGTTTTCATCCAGGGCGTGCAACAGGGTTAAGGGTGCACCCAGGCGCTTGGCCGCCCAACAACTGGCGTCACATACCGCGGTAGAGAGTGGCGACCCATCGATACAGGCTACTATCTGGTTCATCAGTGCCCCGCCATCAGTTTTTCAACTTCTTGTGGGTCGTTGTGTACGCCAAATTTGTCCACCACCGTGGCACTGGCTTGGTTCATTCCTACAATTTCCACGTCTGCCCCCTCGCGTCGAAATTTGATCACGACTTTATCCAGCGCCGATACCGAAGTGATATCCCAGAAGTGCGCTTCGCTGACGTCGATGGTGACACGCTCAAGCACTTCCCGGAAGTCGAATGCCGACAGGAACTGGTCAGACGAGGCAAAAAATACCTGCCCCACCACCCGATAAGTGGCCTCGCTGCCATCTTCGCTGTTGGTTTTGAAGATGGCCATAAAGCGCGCAATCCTGTTGGCAAAGAAAAGTGAGGCCAGTAACACCCCCACAAAAACGCCCAACGCCAGGTTGTGGGTAACCACCACAACCACCACGGTAGAGATCATCACAATATTGCTTGAAAGGGGATTTTTCTTCAGGTCGCGAACCGAAGACCAGGAAAAGGTGCCAATGGATACCATGATCATCACGGCCACCAGCGCTGCCATGGGTATCTGGCTAATCCAATCGCCCAGAAACACCACCATGATAATTAGCAACAGGCCAGCCGAGAGCGTCGACAGACGCCCGCGTCCACCCGATTTCACATTGATAATCGACTGGCCAATCATGGCACAGCCGGCCATGCCACCAATCAGGCCGGATGCAATGTTGGCAATGCCCTGCCCTTTGCACTCGCGGTTCTTGTTGCTTTCGGTGTCGGTAAGGTCGTCGACAATAGTTGCAGTCATCATGGATTCCAGCAGCCCCACCATGGCCAGCGACAGCGAATAGGGCAATACAATAAGCAGGGTTTCCAGGTTCCAGGGAACCTGCGGCCATAAAAAGACTGGCAGGGTATCGGGCAGCTCGCCCATGTCGCCGACGGTGCGAACATCCATTCCAACCACCAGGCTGAAAGCGCTCAGCAGCAAAATACACAACAGGGGCGAAGGCAGCATATTGCCCACCCGCGGCACCAGCGGAAAGAGGTAAATAATACCCAGTCCAGCCAAAGTCATGAGGTACACAAACCAGGGCACGTTGGTGAGCTCGGGCAACTGCGCCAGAAAGATCAAAATAGCCAGGGCGTTCACAAAGCCTGTAACCACCGAGCGCGATACAAAGCGCATCAGGCTGCCCAGTTTCAAAAAGCCGGCCAGAATTTGAAAAACGCCGCACAGTAACGTAGCTACAAGCAAATATTGAAGCCCGTGGTCTTTGACCAGGGTAACCATCAACACCGCCATAGCAGCGGTAGCGGCCGAAATCATGCCCGGGCGGCCACCAGTGAAGGCAATTACCACGGCAATACAGAAGGAGGCATACAGCCCCACGCGAGGGTCGACACCCGCGATGATGGAGAAGGCAATGGCTTCAGGGATAAGGGCCAGGGCAACAACAGTGCCGGCCAACAGGTCGGCGCGCACATTCGAGAACCAGGTGCGTTTAAGGGTGGAATACATTTTGGGTTCCGGCGGGGAGAGGTATTACAACCGGAACGGCTTCCGGCGAGGGGTTACAAGCGGGCGAATGCTACGCATTCACAAGCTATTTGCAAGAGCTACATCTGCTCCGAATCCAATTCGCACCGATGCACCTCAACCGTGACCTGCACCAACCCGGCAGAACCGGTATGCGCCTCTTGTATTCATTCGGTGTGGCCGGGCTGTGTGCTACCAAAGCGATCAAATTCTCTGGCCAATCGAGCAGAGATTTCAGGCGGTTTGCGCCGCCTTCATCAATCGCCTGCCTGACAATTCCTTTGACCCGATTCCTTCTGCGTTCAGGAAGGGAAGCGCTGCTCGAGGTAAGCAATAATGTCGTTGCTCTCATACATCCAGCGCACGCCATTTCCCTCTTCAATTCGCAAACAGGGCACTTTCACACGCCCTCCTCCTATATCCAGCTCGTTGCGAGCTTCCGGGTCGCTCATGGCATCTTTCAGCTGCATGGGTAGTGACAATCTCTTGAGCGTTCTCCGCACCTTGATGCAGAAGGGGCAGCCACGAAATTGATAGAGTGTAAGCGCCTCCAGTTGTTGCTCGATCTGATTTTGCTCGGTTTCACTGCGCTCAACCTTATGCGGTGAAAAAACCCAGTCAAAAAAGATAATGATTTCGCCCAAAGCGCGCCGGATAAAGCCGACCATGTTGTACCTCGTGGTGGTGGATTTTGTGGTGTGCAGATTGCCTGCGCCGGCAATATATCAGCTCTGCCGGCAGAGTCGATACGGCATACTGAGCCATAGGCTAAATAAAGAAGTAGACCAGGTTGCCCACTGCCGCTAACAGTATCACGCCCAGTGTGATCACCATGCCGGCAACCCGGCCCTTTAGCTTGTCTGCCAGTATGGCGCGTGCATGCAGAAACCGCCCAACAAGCAATGCAATACCCAGAAAGTGAATCAACAGCCCGTGCCCACCGCCCAATTCCATCAAACCCAGCAAAATAATCGCCATGGGAATGGTCTCGGTGGCATTGGAGTGCGCCGATCGAGCCATTTGCAGCGATTTGACGCCGCCATCGGCATAGGCAACCCTGTTTCCGCGACGCTCGCCCACAACCTTGAAGGTCAGAAATACAATCCACAGGGCGCCAAGCGCCGCATACAGTGCCGTTACCATCAATCAGTCTCCCGTTTTGTTGCAGTCTCTGGCTGTGCCGGTGGCGGATTTTTCGCCAGCCACTGGTCCAGCCTGTTGGCAAAAGCCTGCTTGTCCTGGTTCGAGTATTGCGCAGCGCCACCACGCATCTCTACGCCACTACCTCGCATGGTTTCCATGAAGTCGCGCATATTCAGCTTGGCTTTAATATTGTTGGCGGTGAGCACCTCACCGCGGTTGGTAAGGCAGGTACAGCCCTTTGATATCAGGTCGCTGGCCAACGGAATGTCCGAGGTAATAACTAAATCGCCAGCTTCTGACCGCCGCAGTATTTCGTCGTCAGCTGCATCAAGGCCCTGCGGTACCTGAACTCGCTGAATATGGGGCGAACGCGGAACAGGCACCAACTGATTGGCGATGAAGACCAGGGAATGGCCAGTTCGCATCGCAGCGCGGCACAGAATCTCTCTGGCCGCAACGGGAACTGCATCGGCATCTACCCAAACCGTCACTGACTAGTTGTCCGCTGCTGCTGCTTCGTCCAGCTGTTCGAACATGGGTGCGGCGTTGGCCAGAAATGCCTCGATGGACTGGTCGGCAACCACCAGGCGTGACGGCGGCTGGGTTACATTTACCATAGGCGGTCTGCGTGGGTCTTGTTCAGGCCCACCGCCAACCGGTGATACAAACAGCAGGATAAGAGCCGCGCCGGTTACTGTCACCGCCACCAAACTTCGTTTAAGCGGTTTAAACCGGGTTGTCATATCAAATCCCAGGATGCACCAGCCAAAAAGGGCCAGAGTGAAAAGCATCTCAAAACCATAGTTCTGAATGGTTTGAGATAGCAGGTTAAAACTCAGCCAGTTGATAAACATATAACCCAAGAGCACCAGCGTACAGGCTACGGCCACCAGAGTCAGATGCCCCCAGAAGGCCACCTCGTGGCGTAGCAGGCGCGCAAAACTTCCCCAGACAGCGGCCCAAACCACCAGACCCAGCCCGAAGGCGAAAGCCCTGCTCCAGCGATCATCGGCATCGATACTGAGGTCGGGTGCAAACAGGCCAGAAAAATAGGCGCTCGCCAGCGCTGCCAAAAGCGCCATGCATGCCACCCAGGGCATCTGCATGCGCTCAATAAGGGGTTCAAACTGGGGCCGGCGCTGCGCTTTGCCCACGGGCTCGTCGGTATTGTGAATAACCAGTGTGCTGTGACCGATACGCAGCGGTTTGCCTAGCTCCACTTGCACCGCATCTGTGAAGTAATTCGCTCCCAGGCGGCTTCCATTGCGACTGCCCAGGTCTTCCACCATCAAGCGACCCTCTTCGTCCATGAATAGACGCAAGTGGTCGGCATCTACCAGAGGATCACGCACAACCACATCGTTGTTCCAGCCGCGCCCAATGTG
>CAKZNR010000169.1 GCA_937129725.1 uncultured Cellvibrionales bacterium
GTGAGCTGCGCGCTATCGTAGAGCTGAAGTGTTATAGCCCGGCGATTAACCTGGAGGTGTTTCCGGATGATTCGGGTAAGTTTGTCTGGTCGTCTTCGCCATACGGCGGCGGCGCGGCAGCTGGTGGCGGAAACTGGGGCGTATATTTTGCCTTCAGTGACGACCTGATGCGTGGTGAAAATACCGGTACTGCGCGCCTGGTTCGCGACTAGCCAGCCATAGGCAGAAGGCGGCTGAGTCGCGCCGGCCGCCTTACTTCGATAGTCAGTATCACGTACAATTCGACCTCCGAAAGCCGACCACAAGAATTGGGAATATGACTGATCGAAATGTACAGCGCGCACTGCAGCTGGATGTGGCGTCGCTTAGCGATGCCATGGACAAACTGCGCATACCGGGCCAATGCCTGGGTATCAAACCACGCGACCATGGCTTTGTAATGGCCGGCCGCGCATTCACCCTGAATTACAAGCCATTGGATATCGAGAACCCGGGAACGGTCGGCGATTTTATCGACGATGTTGAACCTGGCCAGGTTGTGGTGATTGACAACAATGGTCGCGAAGACATGACGGTTTGGGGTGACATCATGACCATGGTGGCCCACACCCAGGGCATCGCCGGCACGGTAATTGACGGCCCTTGCCGCGATATACATCTATGCCTTGAAGTGGGTTATCCCATCTATTCACGCAGTTATTCCATGCGAACCGGCAAAGACCGTGTGCAGATCGACCAGGTCAACGAGCCGGTCAGTGTTGGCGGTGTCATGGTAAAACCCGGTGACCTGATGGTGGGCGGCGCCGATGGCGTGGTCTGCATTCCGCGCGGTCGCGAGGAAGAGGTACTGTCAATGGCTGAAGAGATCGAGCGCGTGGAAGACAAGATTCGCGAGTCGGTGCAGGCGGGCAAAACACTGCGTGAAGCACGTGAAATGCACAGGTACCATTCTCTGCAAACCCCCGAAGAGGACAAGTAACATGAGCGAACTTGCCGATCGGCTGCGCAAGCTGGATTGCTGTGCGGTTTCCGATGCACTCGATTCGCTGGGACTGCCGCCTGCCCTGGAAGGTTTGCCGCCACTTACAGTGCGCAAGGTGGTGGCCGGCCGGGTGGTTACGGTCAAGCTGGGGGCAGAGCCACCGCAGGGTGGTTCAAAGCGTCATTTGGGCGCGGGTGCCATTGAGGCGGCCGAAGCGGGCGATGTGATTCTGGTGCAGCACAACGAGCGCGACGACTGTGCCGGCTGGGGCGGTGTGTTGTCTACCGGTGCCAGCTTGAAAGGCGTTAGCGGCGTGGTTATCGACGGCGCCGCGCGCGATATAGACGAAGCCATTGGGCTGGATTTTCCTGTGTATGGTCGCAAAGCCATTGCCGTCACCGCACGTGGCCGGGTGTACGAGCAGGGTTTCAACATCCCGGTGCAAATTGGCGGGTTGGATGTGCGTCCTGGCGACTACCTCTTTGCCGATTCCAGCGGTGTTGCCCTGATTCCGGCGGACCGGGCCGAGGAAGTCATCGGCATTGCTGAAACCATCGTGCGCAAAGAGGGTTTGATGGTATCCGAGCTGAAAAAAGGTAAACCCATTACCGAGGTGATGGGTTTGAATTACGAAAAAATGTTGGGTACGCAGGACTAAGCATGAAAACCGTTGTTGTTCGGAATAAGCCGCAAGTTGAGCAGGAAAAAATAGACCGTCTGTGCGAATACGGCGTGGCCACTATTCACGAAGTGATGGGTCGCGTTGGCCTCATGGGAAAGCAGATGAACCCTGTGGCCATCGGGCAGCAGGCTGCCGGCCGCGCGCTTACTGTTTTGGCGCAACCGGGAGACAACTGGATGATTCATGCCGCGCTGGACGTTGCTCAGCCGGGCGACATCATGGTGTTGGGATGTACCACCGAGAATTACGACGGCATGTTTGGTGACCTGCTGATGGAAAGCTGTATTGCCCTGGGTGTGGTGGCGTTGGTTTGCGACGCTGGCGTGCGAGATACCCGCGATATCCGCGAGCGCGGTTTCCCGGTATGGAGCAGCGCTGTTTATGCCAAGGGTACCGTCAAGGAAACTCTGGGTGCCGTGAATGTGCCTGTTGTTTGCTCCGGCGAATTGGTGCGAGCCGGCGATGTGGTGGTGGGCGATGACGATGGCGTGGTTGTGGTGCCGGTTGAGCAGGTGGATGAGGTGCTGGAAAAATGCCAACAGCGCATTGACGACGAGGCCATCAAGCGAGAAAAGCTGGCGGCGGGGGAGAAGAGTTTCGACCTCTATAACCTGCGGCAGCGGGCGCTGGACAGGGGGTTGTATTACGTGGACAAGCTGGAGGATGTTTAGCATCTGACCCCTGCGGGGTCAGACACTTGGGGCTCTGCGGGGTCAGGCGCTTCGCATTGGCAAGCTGGAGGATGTCTAACATCTGACCCCTGCGGGGTCAGATGCTTGGAGCTCTGCGGGGTCAGATGCTTGGAGCTCTGCGGGGTCAGACACTTGGGGCTCTGCGGGGTCAGACACTTGGGGCTCTGCGGGGTTTAACACATCAGCCGATAGATTCTCGCAGCATCAGCAGGTGGTCGTCGGGGTCGCTGAAGCTGGCCAGCCTGGCTACACCCTCCACCAGGCTAACATCAGAAACGCGAATTTTCTCCAGCTCAAGTGCTTGCTTGGCGGCTTCGATATCACTTACTTCAAGTACCAATACGGCGCCGCCCGGCTCCACGTCCTGCACCTCGGCCAGGCCAATGCGCAGTGGCCCATCGAGCTGGGCCAATTCGAGCCACCCCAACTGGTCGTCGCGGTAAACTTCCCGGAAGCCCAATTTTTCGCAATAGAACTTGGCCGATTTTTTCAGTCGAGCCACCGGCAAGTTGATGCAGGCGGTCGGCTTAAGAAAACTTTGCATGGTATCCCCCTAATTTCTTGTAAGAATACCCGATCAAAAAACTCGGATATTTACTATTTAGCCAACAATTAATAATTAGATCCTTGGGGAACAACTAATGGTCAAAGCACATCCTTTCATGCCGGGAAGCTGGCAAACACCTGTATTTTTAAAGTGGCTTCGCCGCACGCATGGCTGGCTGGGTCTGGGCGGCGCCGTGGCCGGCGTGCTGTTTTCTATAACCACCCTGTTGATGGAGCACGATGACTTTGGTCTGAACGAGCCCATCCCCACTACGGTTGAAACTGTGCAGGTACCCGAGTCGGCATTGCTGTCCTGGGAGAGTTTTCGACAGTTCGCCAGGGCTGAAGTGGGAGCCCGTGGGCAGGGTGAAGAGGGCCGCGGTGGAAGTTCTGGCGCCCCCAATTACGTGGTGCGCTTCAATAGCCCGGGTGACGAGATAACGGTTCGCTACGACAGTGTTGCCGGCATGGCGCAGGTGACCACAAACCACCGCAGCTTTATTGATGTGATCAACCGCTTTCACCGGGCCGAAGGTGTTCCGCTCGGCTGGCGCATTTTCAGCGATGCCTTCACCGGCGCGTTAATTGTGCTTTCCATTACTGGCATCATGATGTGGACTCGCTTGCACGGCAGCCGCATGCTGGGCGCGGGCATGTTCACCGCCATGTTCGTGGTGGGTATGTACTACATGACACTGACGGTTTAAGGGAGAGACGCAATGAGTAATCAAATAGCCACCGCCCACCCCTTGATGCCCAAACCAATCGCAACTCCGGTTGTGATGAAATGGCTGAAGAAAACCCACGCCTGGATGGGTATTCTAGGAGCCTTGTTGGCCTTCATTTTTGCCTGGTCGGGCTTCATGCTGAACCACCGCACGCACTTTACGCTGGGCGCACCTCAAACCACAGACGAGTTTGTGCTACCGGCACCTTCCGAGGGCTTTGCCAGTGTGGATGAATTCGCGGCATTTATTGACCAGCAGTTTAATCCGCGTACCCAGCCTGTAATTGAAGTGTTGGAATCCAGTCCGGGCACCGCAAGGCAACCCGCAACCGAGCCATCCTTCAATGTGTCCTACTCGGCTCCGGGTGGTGATCTCACAGCGAACTGGAAAGCAGGCACCGAGAACATTGAGGTGGTACAGCGAGATCGCGGGTTTAACCGCATGATCAACCGCCTGCACACCGGGCGCGGTACCGACGGTGGCTGGCATCTCATCATCAATGTGTATTCGGTCATGCTGATATTCCTGAGTATCACCGGAGTGTTCTTGTGGAGTCGCATTAGTGGCTCAGCCCTCGTAGGCGGAGGATTGCTGGGGACCACCTTCCTGTTGATTGCTTTCTGGGTGATGTTGGGGCCATAGGCCAATAGTCTTTTGTGTCTGACAGCCTTCGGGCTGTCTGGCACAGGGCGCTTAACGGGCATGCACTGTGGCGTCAGGCAGCCGGTTGATTCAGGTGTATGATTGGGGTTGATAGTTCCGCGAGTAGTGCGCGATGGATTTGCAGTCTCTGTACGCCAGCCTGAACCAGTGGATGGACTCTTTCCTGCTTTGGATAAGTAGCCCGGCCTTTTATGCGCAGCTCAGTTTGGCCCTTGTTGCCCTGGTGCTTGCCGGGATTTTCTCTCGCACCCTGAAGAAACACGCACCTATTTTCCGTCAGGCTCCCGAGTCAGGCCCGTTGCTTGCACTGCGCAAAAAGGTGCACGGGCTGGGCGACCTGGTTTTTTATCTTTTCGCAATTGTAGCCCTCAGCATTGCCGACGAGCTTAGCCGGCTAATGCAGCAGGGCGATGGGCTAACCCGCGTAATGCAGGGGTTGGCTATTCTCTTTATGCTGAATGCCATGGTGCGCAAGCTGGTGTCGTCACCGCTGGTGGCTCTGGTTTTCAAGTGGGGGTTGTTGCCCATTGCCGCGCTTCATGTGTTTGGTTTACTGAATGAAACCGTGGCGCTGCTGGATCGCCCTAGCGTCTCTGTAGGCAATATTCATATCACCGTAACCGGCGTTTTCCGGGTGCTAATTTTCGGCTCCCTGTTGTTCTGGCTGGGGCGGCTTTCGAACAATGCCGGCAAGCAGGTGATTCGCTCGCAGGAACACATCGACCTGGGCACTCGCGAGGTATTTGCCAAGCTGTTCGAGGTGGGCCTCTACATGCTGGTGTTTATCCTGCTGCTGCAAGTGATGGGAGTAAATCTCACGGCACTGGCCGTGTTCGGCGGCGCTCTGGGCGTGGGTTTGGGGTTTGGCTTGCAGTCCATTGCCTCCAATTTTATTTCCGGCATTATCATTTTACTCGACCGCTCAATCGCCGTTGGCGATTATATTGAGCTGGAAGACGGCCGCTCCGGCACCATTCGTGAACTGAGCATGCGCTATACCCTGCTGGAGACGTTCGAAGGCAAGGACATCATGGTGCCGAACGAAAGTTTTATCACCTCCAGCTTCGTCAACTGGACCCATACAGACCAGCGTCAGCGCTACAGCCTGAATTTCTCGGTTGCCTACGACACAGATATTCGCAAATGCGTGGAAATTGTGCGCGAGGTGGTGCGCAGCCATGAACAGGTAATGAGCGGAGATGATTTGCCCTTTGAGCAGCAGCCCGATTGCGAGATCTGCGGTTTTGGTGACTCGGGTGTTGATATGCTGGTGGAGTGGTGGATGCTGGGCATCGATGATGGCAAAAATCGAGTGGGCGGTGACCTTCTGCTGATGATCTTCGAAGCGCTACGTGATGCCGGCATTGTGATTCCTTTTCCCCAGCGCGAGGTCAAGATCCTGCAGCCTCAGTAGGCCAAAGGATGTTCTGCTTTTACCCTCTGGCCTGAAACTTCATAGGTTTTTGGGCGGCGGGGCGGTAACGGAGCCAACCCGGGCGTAAACTGTTTTTCCAATTTTGTAGCGGAGCTGCCAGATGAAGTATTTCCCCTCCTTGTTACTGCTTCTATTTGCCTTTTCGGTTCAGGCTCAGGATATTGCCGTTCGGCTCGAATCTACTGAGTTGCCGCAGGCAACCGACGGCCGTTTGTTTGTGGCCTTTTCCCGCGACGCGGATGATGAGCCGCGATTCAGCATTGGCTGGCCGGTGGCGCCCGCCACCGCAACCCGAGTGTTCGCCATGGACATCCAGGGCTGGGATGGCGATCTGGTATTTCTTGAGCCCACCGCCGGTTATCCGCTGGATGCCATGAATGAACTCGAAGAGGGCACCTGGTATGTGCAAGCCCTGTTTGACCAAAACCGGGTGCTACCCGACCTGAATGCGCCATTGAACCTGTACTCGCCGGTTCGGCAGGTTCAATACGAGGCCGGTGAGAGTCTCAATATTCGATTGAATCTGGCGCAGGCTGAGCCAGCTGAGGCTTTGCCAGAAGATACCACCTACCTCAAGCATGTGAAGATTCACTCCCCCTTGCTGTCAGGTTTTTACGGCCAGAACATTCATTTGCGTGCCTCGGTATTGCTACCCAGGGCCTATGTGGCAGGCGAGGCCAGCGGAGACTTCCCGGTGCTCTATATGATTGGCGGCCTGAATGCCCGTTACGACCGAAGTGTGCGCTTGTTCGAGAGGGAAGACTTTCGCGACTACTGGGCCGACCCGGATGGGCCGCAGGTGGTAATGGTGTTCCTCGATGGTATGTCGCCCTGGGGCGATTCTTATCAGGTTAACTCGGAAATAAGTGGCCCCTATGCCGACGCCAACTTCACCGAGTTGTTTCCCTACCTGGCGGAGAATTTTCCGATTCAGGATCAACCTGACAGCCGATACCTGAGCGGCTGCTCGACCGGTGGCTGGGTGTCCATGGCGCTGCAGGTGTTCTACCCCGACTATTTTGCAGGCAGCTGGCCATTCAGCCCCGACTCGCCAACCTTCCATGCGTTTCAGCTGGTCGACCTTTACGAAGACAGGAATGCCTTTACCAACGAGCACGGTATGTGGCGCCCCAGCATGCGTGAAACCGACGGCGAGCCCATGTTTGGCGTCGGTGACGAAATCGCAGCCGAGCGCATGATGGGAACTGGCGACAATTGGCTGTATTCCGGCCAGCAATGGGCGGTATGGAACGTGGTTTACGGTAGTCTGGACAACCAGGGCCTGCCGGTTCCGGTTTGGAATGAGCAGGGTGCCATTGACAAGCAGGCGGTGGAAGCCTGGCGTCGCTGGGATATCGAGCAATACATCCAGAATAACTGGGGCAGCATTGGTGAATCCCTTGCCGGCAAGTTGCACTTCACCATGGGTGACATGGACAACTTCTACTTGAACGTCGGTTTGCGCAGGCTCGAACAAACCCTGTCTGGACTCGAGTCACCCGACCCGGCGGCAAGTTTTGCCTGGGAGCCAGGGGTAGGGCACTGTGACTTCAGCATCCAGCAGTTTTACATCGAGCCGCTGCAGGAAATTGATGCCCGTCACTAGCGGGGCTGGCCAGCTTTGAACTTCTGACTTAATCTGTCGGCTGTTTGTGAGGCTGGGGGGGCTTCATGGAAAAACGCGAATTTCTCAGGTTTCTGGCTGCCAGCCCGCTGCTGGCGGCGCGCCCCGGCATGGCCCAGGATGACCTGCTGTACCGTACCCTGGCGTCTATTACCGACCTCGACCCTGGCTTGCCGCGCGAACTGGCCTCGGTAGCTGGCGTGTATGAGCTGGAGCAAGTGGCGCAGCGCGTATTGCCGCCGGCGCACTTTGGCTATATCTATTCCGGCGCGGGCAACGGCGAAAGCAAACAGGCGAATCGCGACGCCTTCGCGCGTTACGATATTCAGCCGCGGCGTTTGCAGGGCATCGACTCAGCCAGCCTGGAAACCGAAGTTTTTGGCGAAGCTTGGCAATCGCCGCTTTTCCTTAGCCCCACCAATGGTCACCGCGCCTTTCACCCGCTGGGAGAGATTGCTTCGGCCCAGGGTGCCAGTGCGGCGGGCGTGACACAGATGCTTTCTTCCCTGACTAATACACCGGTGGAAGAAGTAAATCGGGTGAAAAGCGACAAGGCCACCTGGTTTCAGCTATACCCCACCAACGACGAGGCGATTCGCTACGAGCTGGTCCAACGCGCCGAAGCCGCCGGTTGCCCGGCCATTGTGGTAACGGTGGACGATATCGGCGGACGCGGCTCGGAGATATCTGCGGCTTATTACAACAGCGACCCGCGTGATTGCACCCTGTGCCACCAACGCCAGCTGGGTATTCCGGACTTCCTGCAGCGCAAGGCTATGTTTCAGGACTACAAAGACCTGCCCGGCTTCAGCATCGATGCCAATGCCATGACATTTGACGATATCGCCCGCCTGCGCGAGCAGGTGAAAGGGCGGCTTATTGTGAAGGGCATTATGCACCCGGTGGATGCACTGGAGTGCCACCTGGCGGGGGCCGATGGCATTGTGGTATCCAATCACGGCGGCCGCGTGGACAGCGGGGGATTGGGTACGTTTGATGCCTTGCCCGGAATTGTGGAAGCAGTGCAGGGCCGCATGCTCGTGATGCTGGATGGCGGTGTGCGCCGCGGTACCGATGTGTTTAAAGCATTGGCTCTTGGCGCCGATGCCGTGGGATTTGGGCGCCCATATTTGTGGGGGCTGGCCGCCTATGGCGCTGCGGGTGTGCAGCGATCGGTAGAACTGGTGGAAAACGAGTTGCGTCGGGCCATGATTCAGGCGGGCGTGTCGCGCATAGCGGACATATCAGGTACGCAGTTGCTGGCTGATTGATTATGGCGATCAGCACCTGCCCCGGGATTAACCGTTTGGCGAGCAGCATCTGACCCCTTTCGAGGTCAGACACTGCCGATAATGCAGGACTCCTTGCGGGGTCAGACACTTCCCTCGTTGCTGGTTTCTTCCTTCAGCTTGCGCCGCACGTCTTCAAGCACTTTGCCGAACCGGTTTTCGCCTCGAGTATCCCTGCCAATACCCCAGAAATAGTCGTATTCGGTGGTGTCCACAATTTGGCGATCAGCCGTCTCCAGCAATTCCTTTGCAACCAGCGGCCAGGTTTTGCACTTGATGTACATGCCTCGTGTCATATAAACCTGACGTTCTGTTTTCCAGTTGGGCTTTTTTCGTTTGAACAGATTTTTTGCCATCTTGCGAACCAGGCGAGGGTGCGAAGCCCGGCGAATTTTCTCGCGCCATTGTGCGTCTTCGAAACGCATGGCAATTACATAGTGTTCAACG
>CAKZNR010000170.1 GCA_937129725.1 uncultured Cellvibrionales bacterium
AACCGGCGCGAAGATTTTGACCGCGAGGACCGTCAAAAACCGCGCGGCCGCAACCCAAGAGATCGCAACGAACGCGCTGAACGTAGCGAACGCAAACCGCGCGGCGACAAGGGCAAGGCTTCCGATGTACCGATGGAAACCTTTCGCATTGAAGTTGGCCACGAGCATAAGGTAAGCCCGTCCAACATTGTTGGCGCCATTGCGAATGAAGCCGATATCGACAGCCAGTACATTGGCCGCATTGATATTCGCGACAACTACAGCCTGGTTGACCTGCCTTCGGGAATGCCCAAAGACCTGTTCGACGACCTGAAAAAAGTCTGGGTGTCGGGGCAACAACTGAAAATCAGCTATGCCGACGAAAACGGCAACCGACGACGCATCAAGAAGGACGGCGACGAGCCGGCGCGGGAAAATGCAAAAACTCCGCGAGGAAAGGGCGGCAAGGGAGCCAAGCCTCACTCAGCGCCACGCAAGCGCAAAGTTAAAAAGGCCTGATTCAGGCCTTAAACAAGCCCCGGTAAGCTTCGCGAAGCTGGTTTTTCTGTACCTTGCCCATGCTGTTTCTGGGCAGGCTATCCTGAAAAACCACCTTGCGCGGTTGTTTGAAGCGCGCCAGTTCTGGCGAAATACGTTCCAGTAATTCTTGCCCGGCTGGCGGATTTTTCCCCACCACCACCGCAACCACGGCTTCTCCCAAATCTGGATGAGGCACACCGATAACTGCCGATTCGGTGACACCCGGCAGCTGGTCAATCAGTAACTCGATTTCCTTCGGATAAATGTTGTAGCCGCCCGATATCACCAGGTCTTTGCTGCGCCCGGTAATTGAAAGCCTGCCCTGCGCATCCATCGAACCCAGATCTCCAGTAATAAAAAAACCGTCTGGCCGCATATCTTCTGCTGTTTTTTCCGGCATTTGCCAATAGCCCCGGAACAGGCCGGGGCTGCGTATTTCGATTGAACCGGTTTCACCAGGAGGTAACTCGTTGCCATCGGCATCGGCGATGCGCAACTCAACGCCGGGTAGTGCAAATCCCACGGTGCCGGGCATGCGATCCCCATCATAGGGATTGGAGGCAATCATGCCCGCCTCTGTCATACCGTAGCGTTCCAGAATGCTGTGCCCGGTTCGCTCTCGCCACTGCTGGTGGACCTGCTGCGTCATGGGCGCCGAACCGGAGATAAACAGCCTCACTCCGGCAACTTCGCTGGACCCGAAATCGGCTTGCTCGAGCAATCGGGTGTAGAAGGTGGGAACCCCCATCATCACACTGGTGCCTTTAGCAAGTGCACGGCGCACCGCCACCGGTTCGAAGGCCGGTATAAATTGCACGCGGCAAGCACTTAACAGCGCGCAATGCAGCGCCACAAATAAACCGTGTATATGGAAGATGGGAAGCGCATGAAGCAGGCAGTCATCGGCGTCGAAGCGCCATAAATCCGCAAGGCTATGCGCGTTGGACAGCAGGTTGCCATGGCTCAGCATGGCGCCCTTTGAACGGCCCGTGGTGCCCGAGGTATAGAGAAAGGCAGCAAGATCATCGCTGCTGCGCTGGCAAACCGACCAATCGGGTTCAACTTCAAGTAGCGCCGGAGGCATTTGCTGCCACGAGGATGACGCAAGGCTGATGTGACTCGCCACGCTGCGCTGGCGACATACTTCCTGCAGCGCCTCGGCGCTTGCCGGGTCGGAAACCAGCACCACCGGCCGAGCGTTGCTTACAAAGTAATCCACCTCAGCGGCGGTATAGGCCGTGTTCAGTGGCACGTAGACAGCACCCACCTGCAGGGTGCCCAGGTA
>CAKZNR010000171.1 GCA_937129725.1 uncultured Cellvibrionales bacterium
CCAGCACCAGATCGATCGGCGCGATACCGTGGGTCGCCATAACCTCATCGTCAGTACCCCGTCGACCCAGAATCCCGCCATGTATGGTGGGGTGCAGGGTTTTCACCCGGCCATCCATCATTTCCGGGAAGCCGGTGTGTTTTGACACTTCCACTACCTCGATGCCCTCGCTTTCAAGCAAGCGGAACGTGCCGCCGGTGGAGAGCAGTTCCACGCCGGCCGCCTGCAGCTCGCGCGCGAATTCAACAATGCCGCTCTTGTCAGACAGGCTGATCAGTGCGCGTTTGATGGGACGAATGTCATTCGAGGTATCAGATAAGGTCATATTGTTTCAGTTTCTTTCTCAGGGTTCCGCGGTTCAAACCCAGGATTTCAGCGGCCTGGGACTGGTTGTGATCTGTGTGGTTCAACACCGCAACTAGCAGTGGCGGCTCAATTTCTTTCAGCACAAAGGCGTAGAGATCGGTGGGTTGATGCCCGTCCAGGTGATCGAAATAACTGGCTATTGAGGTGCCGACAGCTTCCGCCAGCGGGACGTTTTTCTTTCTTTTCTTGTGTTTCTTCTTTTTGATTTTGGCAGGTGTCGATACTGCCTGCGGCGAGGTGCTCTTGCTCATGCAGCAACCTTTTCTGGCTGGTCTGCTAGCGAGCGAACAAACTGGCACTGGGCTTCGATGCATTGAAGCTGGTTGAAGGCTGCCCTGAACTGGCCGTCCAGCCCGGCGGTTGATGCGTACCAGCCGGCGTGCTTGCGCAGAATGCGGGCTGCCTGTGGCGCCGGGTAGAGCTCGGCTGCCATTCGAATATGTTGCTCGAGAGTTGCCAGCACTTCCTGTCGGGCAGGGGTGCCCGGGTCTTCGAAGCCCTGCAATACACGGTTGATGCGATTGAAAATCCAGGGATTTCCCTGTGCAGCGCGACCAACCATAACACCGCTGGCAGCGGTTTTTTGCATTACGTCTAATGCGTCGGCAGGTGATCTGATATCACCGTTGGCAATGACTGGAATAGTCACTGCCGCGACGACCTGACGAATGGTTTCGTATTCGGCCTGGCCATTGAATCGGCAGGCGCGGGTTCGACCATGCACGGTGAGTGCCCGGATACCGGCTTGTTCGGCAATTTGTGCGATGGCAACCGCGTTGCGATTCTGTGGATCCCACCCCGTGCGTATTTTCAGGGTGGCAGGCACATCGACTGCGGCGACCACCTGGTCAAGAATTCGTTTTACCAGATCCTCATCGCGCAGCAGTGCACTGCCAGCATCGCGTTTGCACACCTTCTTGGCCGGGCAGCCCATGTTGATATCGATCAGGCCGGCACCCAGTGCCACCGCAGCGGCCGCTGCCTGTGCCATCATTGCGGGGCAGTAGCCGGCAATTTGCACCGGGCGGGGCAGGGGTTCTTTCAGGTTGGGCAAGCGCGTGGCAGATTTGCCAGATTTCCACAGGCGCGTGTCAGATGTGAGCATCTCGCTGTAGGTAAGCCCGGCACCCTGCTGGCGACAGAGGTGACGCTGTGCGGCATCGGTAACCCCAGCCATGGGAGCAAGCAGGGCACGGGATGCAAGTTGATAGCTGCCTATTTGCAGGGACATGACGAAAGTGCGTTACCGGGGAGGGCACATTCTACGCCTCGAAACATCGAGGTCAATTGGCATGGGCAAGTGCGAAACGATAGCTGATGGCCACATCTCCGGGATCGTATATTTCCAGCTGCACCTGGATACGCTGACCCGCCTCAAACCGGCTTCTGCCAACCGCTTCAGATCGAAGGTATTCAGGCGGCTGAAATCGACGCGACGCCACTACCTCCCCTTGAAGATCGAGAAAGTCCAACTGAATGGCGGGAAAAAACTGCGCCTGGTCGGCACGGTTGCGGAGCTCTGCCTGAACCAGCAGCGCCTGTCTGTATTCCTGGGAAGGAAGCACCAGCCCGTTGACGGAAACCTGGTCGAGCTTACGCAGGGGCTTTACCGGACAGTTGATTATTGGGCACAGGTTTGAACTGAGCCGCTGGAAAGCAGCCTGGCCTGTCAGCAGGTTGGGTTGCCACCAGACCGCCTGAAGCAGCAACATCAGCAATGCGGCAAGGCATCCGCCCGCCCAGGCTGCGCTAGTGGCAGAGAGGCGTCTTTTTCCGCTGGACTGAAGAAAGAGGTGGGCGACATCGCGGTCCTGCTCCTCTAGCTCGCTGTCGCGTTCCAGCCAGTCTTCGTCGTCTTCGGGAATAACGATTGGCTCCCATTGGTCGGGCGAATCGTCCGCTGGCTCATCTGGCTCAGACGCCTCTGCTGAAGCTGACTGTTCCTTGCTGTCCTCAGCAGCGCGCAACAGGGGTTCAAGCTCTTCGCTGCTTTGCGGCTGAATGGTGGGCGGGGCGCTTAGATCTGGCGCAGGCTCCTGGTTCGTGACCGCCAGATCTTCTGCCGCTACGTTCTCGTCAGGTGGAAAAAAGAAGGCTTCGCCTTCCACAATGAGGTCGGCGAGCTCGTCATCTAAATCATCGGCTCCGGCTGTGCCTGGCTGATCTTGGTCAGGCTGGGACAATGCATTTTCTTCTGGAAGTTGCTCATCCTGAGCTTGTGCTGTTCCGGGTTCCGGACCTGCTGTTGGAGGTTGCTCAGGTAGATCAAAAATACTTTTCTGTTCGACAATAAAGTGGTCGCGTGCATCAAACACTTTCAGGCAGCCACCACAGCGCACCCGGCCACCGGCAGCTTCAAGCTGCAGCAGGCCAACGTGAAAACAGCTTTCACACCAGGGGCAACGGGTAACCGAACCGAATTCGCTCATGCCTTTTCCCCGCTGATACAGCGCCATTCGTCGCGGCCTGTTATCTCAACTGAATCAAGCAGTGGTTGGTAGGCCTGTAAAACCGCATCAACCTGGTGTTCGAGAATTCCGGACAGGCAGATTGATCCGCCCCTTGGCAAGCTCGCACAAAGTTCTGGTGCCAATTGAATCAGGGGCTCGCTGAGAATATTGGCCAGTACCAGTTCGGCCTTCAGCAGTGAATTGTCCAGTGGAGCCTTCACTAGTTGAAAGCGGCCGGAATCAATCGAGTTTTTTTGCAGGTTGTTGCGGCTCGCTTGCAGGGCCTGATCGTCGATATCTACAAAGGTGCAGTGGCTAGCCCCGAGCAATAGCGCGCCAATACCCAAGACGCCACTGCCGCAGCCAAAATCGAGCACTTTAAGCCCTGCGGGTTGCCGGGCTACCAGCCACTCCAGACACAATGCGGTGGTGGGGTGGGTACCTGTACCAAAAGCCAGCCCGGGATCCAGCAAAAGAGTTAGCGCTGCGGGCTCGTCAACCGGTTGTGAATATACCCAGAAATTCTTGCCGAAGTGCATCGGCTTGTAGTCGCGCTCCCACTCGGTTTCCCAAACCCGGTCTTCGAGAATTTCCCAGTCCAGTTGGTGAGGTTTGGCGCAACCAACTTCCAGCAGAATAACTTCCACTGCTCGCTTGTCGGTGTCTGCATCGAACAGGCCTACCAACCTGGGGTGTGGCCAAACAGGCGGATTAGTTGGGTCAGGTTCAAAAATGGGCGAGTCTGCGGCATCCAGTGTGGTTACCGAAAGCGCACCAGCCGCAAATAGAGCCTCCTCCAGTTGCGCGTGCGAGGAGCCGTCGGCCTGAACCCGAAGTTCCAGCCATGCCATGACCGCTACTCTCCGTCGTCGCCGGATTCAGGATTTTTGCGGCGTTTTTCAGGGTTGCGCTGCGGTGTGGCCGAGCGGCTCAGGCGAATTGACTCTTCGCCTTCCTGAACCTCCAGTTCGTTGATGTCGGACTCTTCCATGATGGCAATCAGCTTACGGATTTTGCGAATATCCATTTAGTTGGCTTGCCCCAGCAGCTTGATTGCGCGATCCAGGGCGTACTGGTACCCATCCGCGCCGCATCCGCAAATCACCGCTTGCGCCTTCGAAGAGAAATAGGACCGGTGCCGGAATCGCTCGCGGCCATGCACATTGGACAAATGTACTTCGATGTAGGGAATTGCCACGGCGGCCAGTGCATCGCGCAAGGCAATACTGGTGTGGGTAAAGGCTGCCGGGTTAATCAGGATAAAGTCGATGGCGTTGCGCGACTGATGCACCCGTTCGATTAACTCGTGCTCGGCATTGCTCTGGAAGCATTGCAGTTCGTGCCCGCTGTCCTTTGCCAGCTGCTGCAGTTGCTGTTCGATGTCTGCCAGGCTGGTAGAGCCATAGGTATCGGGCTCCCGGGTGCCGAGCAGGTTGAGGTTGGGACCGTTTAATACCAGTAGGTTTGCCATTTTTCTGCCATGTGTTTTTCTGTTTGGAAGTAAAACCAAAGCCTGCCCAAATTGCAATTGGCAAGAAGCCGACAGTGCAGGTCAGATTTATGCCAGCGCCGGGCGCCGGGTTAACGATTCGCCGCGGCCCGACGTATAGAGAGCCAAACCACAGCAGCGATCAGCACCAGGCCGAGTGCAAAGCCCAAAAGCAGGGTAACAGGAGGGCCTGATTCCTTTTCCGCGTCAGGGATTGCCCCCGGCGAAGCGGAAGCGGCACTTTGCGCGGGAGGGGCAATAATACCCAGATTGCCGGCCGAATCCAGTTGCGGAAGCAGTTCAAAGCCGACCCACTCGGGCGGATAGCAATAGCCGGCATCGGCACAACCCTGGAATCGTACATATAGCCTGGCTTCTTGCTGCAGGTCATTCAGCGCCAGTTCAATGGCTGCCTGATCGTAATACACCTCCAGCTCGCGGTTGAAAAATTCGTCAAACTTGACTTCGCCGTTCGGAAAGCTGGCCTGCACGGGCTGCGCATTGCCCAGCTCAAATTCAAACTGCTCGCGGTAAAGGTAGTAGCCGGGTTTAAGGCTCCAATAGAGTTGCCACTGGCCATCTTCGAGTGCAAGGCTGGCCTGAAAAGCCTCGGCTACGGGCAGAAACTGGCCGCTTTGACCGCTGATTTCAAAACTGTCATTGCCGGAAAACTGGGCCGGCAAAGCCAGTGGAGCAAAGCCAGCTGCCAGAGCGAGTATTTTGACTACAAGAGATTTCATGACAACTCGTTTGTTTGGGACAGCCTATTGTAACTTGTGCTCGCATTCATAGCAGCGTAACAATAAAATGGCGCCCCATGAAAATACCACGCTTTTTGCTTGCCATCGCGCTCTGCCTCCTGGCCGCTAACCTGATAGCTGAAGATACCGGCTTCCCCCTGCATATGGTTTCCGGGCAGGTGGTTGCACCCATTCCCGGTCAAATGGCTATCGCAGCCTATATCAGTCTTGAAAACCGCTCGGGCGAAACAGTGACCCTGGCTGGTGCCAGTACAGAAGCTGCCGGCCATGCCAGTTTGCATCGCACTGAATCGGTTGATGGCATGAATCGAATGCAGAGCGTTGAGAGTATCGTAATAGAAGAGGGCGAGCTGCTTGAGATGAAGGCGGGTGGTCTGCACCTGATGTTGATGGAGCCCGATTTCCAGATGCTGTCGTCTGACAGCATTGAACTCAGTATTGAACTGCTGGACGGTCGCACCCAAACCTTTCAGCTGCCGCTGGTGTCTATCCGGGATATGCCCAACCACAGTTCCCACTAGTCATATGCAACTGCCCGGCGCCAGAAGGGTCAAGCCGGCAAGCTGCCCAGCCCTACCTACAGCCGGTAAGCATCCCATTGCCGGGTTGCAACGCCTTTAGTTTTTTCCATTTCTGTTGCTACCTTCTCCGCCTGGTCTGATGTCAGCCTTGGGCCCATCTGCGTAACCACCTGGGCGGCGGCAAAGCAAGCCAGGCTGGCCGCGGCAGGTGGCTGCAAACCCTGGTTTCGTGCGTGCAGATAGATACCTGCGAATGCATCGCCGGCGCCATTGGTGTCAACCGCATTTACCCGTGGTGCCGGTATTTGCCAGCGCTGACCTTCCCGGGCAACCAGTGCTCCTTCGGCGCCCAGTGTGATGGCATACTCGGGAAATTTGGTGTCCAGTTCGCGGCAGGCATCGGTCAGCCCGCTTGATCCCGTCCAGGTCAGGGCTTCGGCCAGGTTGCCGAATAGCAGTTGAATGCCGCCCTCGGCCATTTCAGCTAGCTGGCTGTAAAAATGCTGCACGATGCCGGGGTCAGAGAGGCTCAAGGCCACCGGAATCTGTTGTTGCCTGGCCTGCTGTGCGTACTGAACCGCCGCTTGTCTACCTGAGTCGGAGGTTGCCAGGTAGCCCTCCAGATACAGCCAGCCGGCTTCGCCAAATGGCTCTTCTTCGAGGTTCTGTATCGAGAGTTGATCGCTGATTGCCAGGCAGGTATTCATGGTGCGCTCGGCGTCCGGGGTTATCAGTACCAGGCAGGTTCCGGTGGTGCCGGCCCGGGATTGGCCGCGCTGGTTGAACCGCACTCCACACTGCTGCAAGTCCTGCAGAAAAAACGCTCCATTTTCGTCATCGGCTACCTGACAAGTCAGGTGAGCGCTGCCTCCGAGGCGCGCAATTGCAATCATGCTGTTGGCAGCCGAGCCGCCACTGGCACGACTGAAATCACCGATGTGTTCGCGCAAATGATCGATATTTTTTTGCTGCGCGCGGGCGTCGGATAGCGACATCAGCCCTTTTTCAAGCCCAAGCTGCTGCAGGTCCGCATCGCCCACCTTTACTTCTGTGTCTACCAGCGCCGCGCCGAGCGACAGGATTGTGGCTGAACCCAAAGCGGCTCTCCCTGTGAAAAAGGCGCCATTATTCCATTGTCCGGTGTGGGTTAGAATGGCGCACCGGGTTTGTGGTGGATTTTTGTGAGGTTTTTGCTGCGATTGCTGCGCTTCTTCTTGACGGCAACACTATGTGTTGTGGTGCTTTTCTGTGGCGCGCTGCTGTGGCTGGACAACCAGGTGCGAAGCGAGTTTTCCGGCCGTAAATGGGATTTACCCTCACACATTTACGCTCGACCTCTGGAGCTATACAGCGGTGCGGCTATTAGCCAGCAGCAACTGGTGTGGGAGCTGGAAAGACTGGGTTATCGCGAATCGACAAATCCGTCCCGCCCCGGCAGGTTTCAGCAAGATGACCAGTCAGTCTACTTCTTTACCCGTGGTTTCGATTTTGCCGACGGCGAAGAGCCTTCAAGGATGCTGCGAGTGGAGTTCGACGGGGCGCAAATATTGCGCATGGAAACGGCCGCAGGCGAAAGCACCTCTCTGGCCCGGCTTGAGCCCCTGCGAATCGGCGGGATCTACGCACAAAGTCTGGAAGACAGACTTCCCCTGCCGTTAGAGCAAGTGCCGCCCCAGCTGGTGGCCGGACTGGTTCAGGTTGAAGACCGAGGGTTTTTCGAGCATCCGGGGGTTTCCCTGCGCGGAATTAGCCGGGCCGCACTGGCTAACTTCAAAGCAGCCGCGGTGGTGGAAGGGGGTAGCACCCTGACCCAGCAGCTGGTGAAGAACTTCTATCTGAACAGCGAACGCACGCTCAGCCGCAAGATTCAGGAAGTGCTGATGGCATTGCTCTTGGAGCTGCATTTCAGCAAGGAAGAAATTCTGGAAACCTATCTCAACGAGGTTTACCTGGGGCAATCGGGAGATCGTTCGGTACATGGCTTCGGTATGGCCAGCTGGCACTACTACCGCCAGCCTTTGGAGGAGTTGCAGCCACACCAGATTGCCCTGCTGGTGGGCATGCTGAAAGGGCCGTCTCAATACGACCCCTGGCAGCGTCCACAAAACGCACTGGACCGGCGTAACCTGGTTCTGCAATTGATGAATCAGGCCGGCATGATCAGTGCGGCGGAACTGTCGCGCTCGATTGAGCAACCACTCGACCTGGCCACGCGGCCCGAACGAAGCCTGAACCCCTATCCGGCGTATTTTTCACTGGTTCGCCAGCAATTGGAGCGGGATTTTTCTGCCGGCCGCGTGGAGCGGGAAGGGCTGCAGATTTATACCGCGCTGGATCCCTGGTTGCAGTACCAACTGGAACAGTCGGCGGGAAATACCCTGCAGTCGATTGAACAGGACCGTGGACTGCAGGCCGGATCGCTGGAGACGGGGGCGATCGTCACACGAATCGGCAGTGGCGAGGTGGTGGCAGTTCTGGGAGGGCGCGACCCCCGGTTTGACGGCTACAACCGGGCACTGGCAGCCAGCCGCCCGGTGGGTTCGCTGGTAAAACCCTTTGTATATCTCACCGCATTGCAGAACCCGGATAGTTGGCGGTTGTCGAGCCAGATAGAGGACGCGCCGTTTATTTTGCCCGGCCCGGACGGCGAAAACTGGGTGCCACAAAATTACGACGGGCGCGCAGAGGGGCTGATGCCGCTCTACCTAGCTCTGGCCAAATCGCAAAATCTGGCCACTTCAAGGCTTGGGTTGCAACTGGGCGTAGAGACGGTATTCGATACCATTCGCATATTGGGCGTCGACCCCGACTGGGCACCCTGGCCCAGTTACCTGTTGGGAGCCGGCGGCTTGACGCCCTATGAGGTTTCGGTGCTTTACCACAGCCTTGCAGCGGATGGCTTTTACAGCCCGCTCAACAGCCTGGTAGCGCTTTACGACAGTGAGGGCGAGCTGCAGGGCCGGCCATTGCGTCTGCTTGAGCAGCGTATCGATTCGCGGTACGTGCACCTGGTTCAATACGGGTTGCAGGTGGTGATGCAGCAGGGTACCGGCCGCTCTGTTACGGCCCGGCTGCCCGCCGATATGCGCATAGCGGGAAAAACAGGCACCACAAACGACCAGCGCGATAGCTGGTTCGCCGGTTTTGACGGCGAACACCTTGGCGTGATCTGGGTGGGCCGCGATGACAATCAGCCCACCCCCTTGACCGGTGCCAGCGGCGCCATGCGAATATGGGAAGGCCTGTTTCTCGAGAAGGGCATTCGCAGTATCCCCTTCGTGCGCCCGCCAGGGGTGGTATACGAGTGGGCCAGCACCGAGGCGGATCAACTGACAGAGCCCGGCTGCGAGAACAGTGCCTATTTGCCATTTGTCGAGGGCAGTGAGCCACTCATGCGGGTGGATTGCCGAGGAGAGGTTGTGCAAGACAGCTGGTTCATGCGACTGTTTGGCCTGTGAAACAGTTCACTCTGCCCGCTCTGCTTTTTCTCTCGGCTTGTGCCAGTGCACCTGCACCGCAGCCAGCGCCATCACCCGTTGTTAATCGCCAGTCGCTGCCGGCTGAAACTGCTGACAGCGGCGCTGCGGAATCGCAGCAGCGGCCAGCTGAAATTTTGGCCTCCGAGCCCCGCAATGAAGGAGATTCGCGTAACCCTGCGGTGGCAGATTTGCTTGCCATGGCCGAACAAGGGATGGGTGCGGGCGAATACAATCGTTCGGTGGCTTTGGCAGAGCGGGCCATGTTGATCGACCGCTATGATCCCGAGGTGTATCTTTTGCTTGCGCGTGCCCACCGCTCGCTTGGAAACCTGGCCCTGTCGCGCCAATACGCGGCCCGGGGGTTAGCCTATACAGAGCCAGGCAGTCTTATCTATGCCAATTTGCAAGCTCTGCGTTAGTGGGCTGGTTAGTGGGCTGGCCATCGGCTCCGGCGGGCAAAAACTCTCGCTTTGAGTGTCGGGAAATAGTGCACATGAGTATCATGCGCCTTTTCCCCAGTCACAGCCTATGAGCATTCTCAAAACCTATCAGCGCCTGTTTGTTTCCGTCTACTTGCCAACGGCCTGCTTTGCCGTGGCTACTCAGGCGGCCATCGTGCTGTTGCCTCTGTATATCCTCAGCCAGCGCGGCGATTCGCCCTCGGCTCTTGCACTGGCAAGTTTTGTGGTGGGCATGCGAGGGTTGGGTATGTTGTTGGGCGACCTTCCCAGTGGAGCCCTGACCACCCGCTTTGGCGACAAGCCGGTCATGCTAGCGGGGGCAATCGGGGTAGGGCTTACCTGCATTTTGTTTTCTTTTTCGGCCAACCCGGTATATCTGGTGGTATTGACACTGCTCTACGGAGTATCCAATGCAGCCTGGCTGTTGGCGCGCCTGTCCTTTATTTCCGATACCTGCAGCCTGCAGGAAAAGGGCAGAGTAATCGCACTGATGGCCGGAATACAGAGGGGAGGTGGCTTGATTGGCCCGGCGCTGGGTGGATTAATCGCCACCCTGTTTGGCTATGAAGCTGCCCTGATCGCGATAGGTTGCATCGGCCTTGTGGGTACCATTCCCATTGCACTGGGCGCACCCAATGCAAAAACCCAGGAAAAGCCCGAAGGAAAGCATCACCACCGGCTGAAGCAGGTTATCTCGACCAACTGGAAGCTGTTTGCCACTGCGGGTGTCGGGGCCACCGCCCTCATGTCGCTGCGCGGTGCGCGTCAACTGGTGCTGCCACTATACGGCCATGCAATTGGCCTCGACCCGGTGCAGATCGGCCTGGTATTCAGCATTACCTCGGCGCTGGATATGTCCATGTTTTACCCAGCCGGCCTGGTGATGGACAAGCTCGGGCGCAAATGGGCTGCTGTACCAGGCACCATAGGTTTGGCACTCGGGCTGGCGCTCTTGCCATGGGCAGGCGGCTTCTGGTCGCTGACCCTGGTGGGGTTGATGATGGCAGCGGCGAATGGCCTGGCTACGGGAGTGCTGATGGCGATGGGCTCCGACTATTCGCCAAGCCACAATCGCGGCGAGTTTCTTGGCGTCTGGCGGTTAACCTGCGACCTTGGATTTGCCGGCGGCCCCTTGGTGGTTAGCCTCTTTGTCGGCCTGTTGGGGCTGGCCAGCGCCACCTGGGTGGTGGCGGCCCTAGGTTTTGCCGGCGGGGTGGTTATGGGGTTGTTTGCACCAGAGCCCTTGCGAAAAGCCGCGCCGGACAAATCGGGCGGCTAATTTCAGGATTGACGGATTGCCTTGCGAGCGCACTCCAGAGTGAAGTCGAGATCATCGCGGGAGTGTGCAGCCGACATAAAACCGCATTCGAACGATGCCGGTGCTAGATAAACCCCCGCTTCGATCATGCGGCGGAAAAAGGCTTTGAACTGGTCGTCGTGGCACTGCATTACCTGGGCGTAGTTGGTCACCCGCGCCTCGTCGGAAAAGAAGAAACCAAACATACTGCCGACCGAGTTGGTGGTTAGCCCAACACCCGCCTCGCTGGCGGTATCGCGCATACCCTGCATCAGGTAGTCTACTTTTGAGGACAGCTCGTCATAGAAGCCGGGCTGCTGAATCAGTTGCAGCGTGGTAAGGCCAGCTGCCATTGCCACCGGGTTACCCGAAAGGGTGCCGGCCTGGTATACCGGGCCGAGAGGCGAAATGTGCTGCATGATTTCCCGTTTGCCGCCAAAGGCACCCACCGGCAAACCGCCGCCGACCACCTTGCCCAGGCAGGTTAAATCCGGTGTGACACCAAAATGTCCCTGAGCGCCGTTCAGGCCGACGCGAAAACCGGTCATTACCTCGTCGAAAATCAGCACCGCACCATACTGGTCACAAAGCTCGCGCAATCCCTCAAGGAAGCCGGGCTCGGGCAGTACCAGGTTCATGTTGCCCGCTACCGGTTCGACAATAATGCATGCAACCGCATCGCCCTCTTTTTCAAAATACTGCTGCACCGCCGACAGGTCGTTGTAGGGCAGGTTCATGGTATGGGCTACGGTGTCTGCCGGAACCCCCGGCGAGCTGGGAGTACCATGCGTCAGGGCGCCGGAACCAGCCTTGACCAGCAAGCTGTCCGAGTGGCCGTGGTAGCAACCCTCGAACTTGATGATCTGGTTGCGGCCGGTGTAGCCACGAGCCAAACGAATGGCGCTCATGGTGGCCTCGGTTCCCGAGTTCACCATTCGCACCAGGTCGATGGACGGCACCAGTTTGCAAATTTCGCGGGCTACCTCTGATTCGATTGGGGTGGGTGCGCCAAAACTCAGGCCGTTTTCCGAAATCTGCTTCACCGCCTCTATGACTTGGGGATGCGCGTGGCCAAGAATCATCGGCCCCCAGGACAGCACGTAATCGACATAGCGCTTGCCCTCAACGTCGTATAGATAGGCGCCGGAAGCCTTTTCGAAGAACAGGGGTGTTCCGCCTACGGCCCGGAAAGCTCGCACAGGCGAGTTCACGCCGCCAGGAATGACTTTCTGCGCTTCTTCAAATAGCTTTTTGGATTGGCTTGTCATAGAGGTGGGATGCTCCGTAGCTGGCAGTTAGAAGGGTTTTACGATAACGAGGATGACGATAAGAATGAGCAATACTGTCGGCACTTCGTTAAACCAGCGAAAGTACACATGGCTCTTGGTGTTTTTGTCTTCGGCAAACTGCTTCAGGTGGTATTTGCACATAAAGTGGTAAACCAGCATCAGGGCCACCAGGGTCATCTTGGCGTGAAACCAGCCTTGCGAAACCCACAGGTCGAACAGGCCACCCTGTACTGTCGGTGTGAACAGTATGCCGATGCCCAGCGCAATGCTGGCCATCATGGCCGGGTTGGCGATGGCCTTGTAGAGTTTTCGCTCCATCATTTTGAAGCGTTCGTTGCCTGCTTCATCTTCAGTGCCCGCGTGGTATACGTAAAGGCGCGGAAGGTAGAATAGCGCTGCCATCCAGGCGATTACCGCAACAAGGTGAAAGGCTTTGATATAGAGGTACCACATAGGTGAGCTCCGGGCTTCAGGGCGGGCATTCTAACAATTCCACCGGCGATTTGGTTTAAGCTTTATCAATAAGGGATAATGCCTCTTTTGGCAGGAGCAAAAGGCACGTGGGCGCAGCGACAATCCGGGCCGCCATTATTGGCGGAACAGGCTACACAGGGTCCGAGTTGTTGCGGTTGCTGCATGGGCATCCGCAGGTGGAGGTTGTGGCCATCAGCTCCCGCTCCGAGGCGGGTCGCCCGGTGGAAGATATCTTCCCGGCCTTTGCCGGTATTACCGATCTGTGTTTCAGCGACCCGGCGGAAGTTGTCGGCCTGCAACCCGATCTGGTTTTCTTCGCTACTCCGCATGGCGTGGCGCAGGCCAGCGCCCGTCATTTCCTCGACGCCGGTATTCGGGTAGTCGACCTTTCAGCCGATTTCCGTATTCGCGATCTGGCCACCTGGGAGCAGTGGTACGGCCAGAAACACGCCGCCCCCGAACTGATTGAAGGCGCGGTATACGGATTGCCTGAGTTGCATCGCGAAAAAATTACCGATGCCAGACTGGTTGCCTGCCCGGGGTGCTACCCAACTGCAGTGCAACTGGGTTGGGCTCCTTTGCTCGAGCAAGACCTGATTGAGCCGGCCAGCCTGTTGGCCAGCTGTGGCAGTGGTGTGAGTGGCGCCGGCCGCAATGCTAAAGTGCCCTACCTGCTTTGCGAGGCAGGCGAAAATTTCCAGGCCTACGCCACGGGTGGCCATCGCCACGAACCGGAAATCGTTCAAGGCTGCCGGGATCTTCAGCCGGCATCTGCCGAGCCTGCCGAGGTACTTTTCTTGCCGCATCTGGTGCCCATGTTGCGGGGCATTCACGCCACTTTGATCGCCGACCTGAAGTCGCCTGGGGCAGACCTCGACCTGCAGCAACTATTTGTGCAAAGGTATGCGCAGGAGCCCTTTGTAACGGTATTGCCTCCTGGATCCCAGCCCAATACCAAACAGGTGCGAGGCACAAACAATTGCTGTATTGCGGTACATCGGCGCGGCAACCGGGTTGTGGTGCTGGCAAGCGAGGACAACCTCACGCGCGGGGCTTCCGGCCAGGCAGTGCAGTGCATGAATATTCTGTTTGGATTGCCCGAGTGCACCGGACTGGAAATGGTAGCTTTGCTGCCCTGATAGCTGATGCGACGCAAGCGACATTCCATTCATTCGGACCGCATCCAGGTGGTGCGCATAAACCGCCGTCGCGAATGGATTGCTCGCTTCCTGTTAGTGGCCTTGATGGTTGCCTTGCCGCTGGCGGTATACCAGGCTGCTCTTTACTACGCGGGCAATCAGATGCAGCAGTTGGAAAACAACAATCGCCAGCTGTTGGCGCGCAATACCGGGCTGGAAGCGGAGTTGGAGCAAATGAGCCAGCAGATGGCAAATCTGGAGCTGGCGGCCGATCTGGACATGCAGGCAATGAACCAACTGCGCGAGCAGTTAATCGAGTGGCGCGAGCGCGGCGAGCAACAGTCTGAGCAGATTCAGTTTTACCTTTCATTGATGGATCCGGCCTCTGGCGGCGACGGGGTATTTGTAGATAGAGCCGACATTGTGGCCACAGCCGAGCCGGGTCGTTATCGCTATCAGGTTGTAGTGGGACAAAAGTCGCAAAACCACGACCGGGTCACAGGCAGCCTGCAGATAATGGTGCATAATGGGGTGGCGAGCCCGGCTCAGACTTTTGCACTTGGCGAGTTGAGTGATCAGGAAACGCCACTGCCTCTGGGTTTTAAATTTTTTCAGAATCTCGAGGGCTTCATCTACCTTCCGGCTGGCTTCGAACCTACTGGTTGGTCGCTTGAACTCGATATTCGTACACCAGTCAGACAGGTCTTCAGCGAAGAAATGGATTGGCAGGTCAAGTCATAGCGGAGTTGTAACACCATGTTTTCATCCAGTAAATCGTCCCCATCGTCCGGAGTTACCCTGATCGCACGAAATACTCAAATCAGGGGTACCGTGGAGTTCTCCGGCACGCTGAATATTGAAGGGTTTATTCAGGGCGATGTGGATGCAGCATCCGAAAGTAAATCCGAGGTTGCTGTGTTGGAGCACGGCAAGGTTGAGGGCGAGATTCGCGCTCCCCGGGTTATTGTGAACGGCCGTGTCAAGGGTGATATCTACTCTTTCGACCAGCTCTACATTGCCTCGAAGGCAGTGATCGAAGGTAGTGTTCACTACCGTTTGATTGAAATGGAGAAGGGCGCGCAGATTAGCGGCAGCATTCTTCATGTCGCCGCCAACAGCGCCGATTCAAAGCAGTCCAGCCCCAGTCTTGAGCCGGTACCTGCTGCCACTTAATACTTGATCAAAATACTTGGTTATAGCAGAATGTCGCCCCCGAGAGGGAGCGCAAGAGATGTCAGCCGAAGTATTCACCCCCAGTATCATTTCTATCACCGATGCCGCCGTCGATAAGGTGCGCAGCTTGGTGGAAGAAGAGCAGAGCCCTGAATTAAAGTTGCGGGTATTCGTAACAGGGGGTGGCTGCTCGGGTTTTCAGTACGGCTTTTCTTTCGACGAAAGCGTGAATGAAGACGATACCATTGTCGACAAGGGCGGCATCTCGGTGATTGTTGACCCCCTTAGTTATCAATATCTGGTGGGCTCCAGGCTTGATTACGAGGAAGGTTTGCAGGGTGCGCGCTTTGTGGTCAGCAACCCGAACGCGGCTACAACGTGCGGCTGTGGTGCGTCCTTTTCTATCTAGGCATGCAGCTGCATCGCCATTGACCTCTTCTGAAAGATCAAGCTTTATATAGGGCGCCTAGTACTCTCGGCCCTTTTGCGCCCGTTACGCTGACCACATTGCCGGGCAGCTGATGCACCCGCTGATGGGCCAGCCAGGCAAACGCCGCGGCTTCAACCTGCTCTGGTTCAATGCCGTGCCGACTGCAAGTATCTACCGCCACGTTCCCCGCAAGAGCCTCGATTCGATTAACCAGCGCTACGTTATAACAGCCTCCGCCGCATAGAATAATTCGCTGCGCATCGAATGCCGAACTATGAATGGCATCAACCAGACTGGTTGCCGTAAGCTCCAGCAGAGTTCGTTGTACGTCCTCTTCGGCGAGCCTCTCAACCTGCTTTGAATTGACCCAGTCAAGGTTGAACAGCTCGCGCCCGGTGCTTTTTGGTGCCGGCAGGCTAAACCAGGGGTCTGCCAGCATTTCATCCAGCAACGCTGGCGCAATTTGGCCACCCCTGGCCCATTCTCCGTTGCGGTCCATTTCCTTGCCAAGCTTTTGAAAAATCCAGCTATTCATCAAGCCATTGGCCGGGCCTGAATCGAACCCGCCAACACAGTTCGTGCCATCGAGAAGGGTGAGGTTGGCAATGCCGCCAAGATTCACCACTACCTGGCGGATATCTGCCAGGCCGAACCAGTGAGCATGAAATGCGGGTACCAGGGGTGCCGCTTGGCCGCCCGCTGCAATATCGCGGCGCCGGAAGTCGGCTACCACGTCAATGCCAGTCAATTCGGCCAGTCGGTTGGCATCGCCGATCTGCAGGCTATAGCTGGGTTGTTCTTCAGGTTGGGCGGTGGCAGGGCAGTGACGCATGGTTTGGCCGTGGCAGCCGATTGCCCTGATTTCGCCCGGTGTCTTTCCGGTCTGTTGCAGCAAGCCCCGGGTAGCTTCGGCGAACAGCCCGGCAAATTTCCAATCCAGTTCAAGCGTCAGTTCCAGGGAATCATCTTCACGGCTGGAAAGGGCCATGATCTGGCCGCGCAACTGCGAATCGATATCCAGTTGATAGTGACCAAGTACCCCAGCCCCTTGCGCGGCCGGGTGCTGCAAAAGCACGGCATCGATGGCATCGACTGAAGTGCCGGACATCAGGCCAATATAAAGCTCGCCTGTCACGTCAGATCAAAGCGGGGAAGCTGATTCGGCTGAGCTATCTGCAATGCGAAGGGCAGGGTTTTCCAGCATCTGGATCAGGGCGGTTGAATCGCTGCGGAAGGTTTGTAGTTCTTCGCCGGTGAGCGGATCTCCATTGGGTAACTCGACGGTTACCGGGTTGCGCACAGAGCCGTTCACGTAAAACTCGAAATGCAAATGGGGCCCGGTTGCCAGACCCGTCATGCCAACGTAGCCGATAATTTGCCCCTGCTCTACCTTGGTACCGCTGCGGATGCCTGAAGCAAAGCGGCTCATATGGGCATACAGCGTGCGGTAGGTTTCTCCGTGCTGAATTTCCACTACGTTGCCATAACTGCTGCTGAAACGCGCCGAGGCCACGCGCCCGTCGCCGGTTGCACGGATGGGCGTGCCCGTGGCAGCCGCGTAATCGGTGCCATTGTGCGCACGGATGGTGTTTAGCACTGGGTGTTTGCGATAGGGGTCAAAATGCGAGCTGATACGAAACACATCCAGTGGGGTGCGCAAAAAAGCCTTGCGCATGCTTTCGCCCTCGGGGGTGTAGTAATCGGTGCTGCCGTCGGCAAAAACATGCCGCACAGCCCGGTAGATCTCACCCTGGTTTATAAACTCGGCGGCCAGAATGTCTCCCTGGCCGATTTTTTCGCCGTCCAGGTACAGGTCTTCATATATCACCCGGAACGAGTCGCCGCGTCGAATCTCCAGTGCAAAGTCGATATCCCAGCCGAACAGGGCGGCCAGTTCCATAATGAGATTGTCGTTAAGGCCCGCGGCTTTACCGGCCATGTAGAAGCTGCTTTCGATTTGGCCACTGCGGGTTGCCGGGAAGCTTTCGGGGGTTCGAAACAGGCGCTCGGCGGTGTAACCCTGATCCGATTGCTGCACCAGCAGAGATTCGAGAGGCGATATGCGGTACTCCAGCTCTACCAGGTCACCCTCCTGATTGCCGCGGAAAACCAGCTGGCGACCGGGGTAGATTCGGCTGAGCACTTCCCCTTCGCCCGATTCGGTCACCAGTTCGTATAGTTGTCGCGGGCTGTAGCCGGCGCGGTCAAATATCAGTGCGAGGGAATCACCGCTGCCAATTTCCAGAACCTGTTCTTGTAGCTGCGGGATGGGCTGTGGTAGATCGGCGGGTTGCGGCAGGTTCGCAATGGCGCCCAGGCCGAGGCTGAATTCAGATATTTCCTGCGTGGGCAGCGATTCGCCCGGCAGCTCGAGACTGCGGCTGACAGTGCCACTGGACTCAATGGGTGAAGCGCGCTCAACCACGAGAGCCTGTGACACAATAGCGGTAACCGCCAATGCGGCCACACCCAAACTACTACCCAGCAGCAGGGCACGTTTTTCGAGTCGAGGTTGATGCAGCGGGCGCAGCAGGTCACGCAAACGCAGAAGCGAGCGACGGGCGTTCGATCGCAGAGTGCCTGCGTGCCGTCGATTTCTGATTTTGGTGGCCTGAGACCTCATTCAGATTCTCAATTTGTGGTTTAAGTGATTGTAAATGCCTCAGAAAGCTTTGACAAAGCGGTTTTTCGGGAATTTGTCACGATTCTGGCGAAGCGGTTGAAAATCCGTCAGTTTCGGCTACATTACCGTCCGCAAAGGGCGCCACCCTGCCCGATGCCTTCCATTAGTCATCCAGAGACCTATTTTTCATGACGCAAGCACTTTTGAAGGATCTGCAGCAGCGTGGGTTGATTGCCCAGCAAACCGCGGATGCTGAACTTGAGCAGCACCTGAGTTCGCCCAGGGCGCTCTATTGCGGATTCGATCCTACTGCGGACAGCTTGCATATCGGCAGCCTGGTGCCCTTGCTTATGCTGAGGCGTTTCCAGTTGGCCGGCCACCGGCCAATCGCCGTGGTGGGCGGGTCCACTGGACTGATAGGTGATCCCAGCTTCAAGGCCGCGGAGCGGAACCTGAATGAAAAGGCGGTGGTTGACGCCTGGTGCGATCGCCTGAAAAACCAGATTCGCCAGTTTATCGATTTCGACGGGCCTGCCGCGGCTGTCATGGCAAACAATTACGACTGGACCGGCCATATGTCGGTGCTTGAGTTTCTGCGCGATGTGGGCAAACACTTTTCCGTGAACTCCATGATCCAGAAAGAGTCGGTGCGCCAGCGTATCGACCGTGAAGGCAGCGGCATCTCCTTCACCGAGTTTTCCTACATGTTGCTTCAATCCTGGGACTTCGCCGAGCTGTACCGCCAGCACGACTGCACCCTGCAGATTGGCGGGTCGGACCAGTGGGGCAATATTACCGGCGGCATCGATCTGACTCGTCGCCTGCATGGCGGGCAGGTGTTTGGCCTGACCATGCCCCTGATTACCAAATCGGATGGCACCAAGTTTGGCAAAACCGAGAGCGGTACGATCTGGCTGGACGCGGAAAAAACCTCGCCCTACAGCTTTTACCAATTTTGGATGAATACCGCTGATGCCGATGTCTATCCTTTCCTCAAGTACTTCACCTTTTTGCCGGTGGAGGAGATTGAGCAACTTCAGCAGGCCGATGCACAGCGTGAAGGGCGACCCCAGGCACAACAAGTGCTGGCCCGCGAGGTAACCCGTCTGGTGCATGGAGAGCAGGCATTGGAAGCCGCCCAGCGAATCACCGAGGCTCTGTTCTCGGGCGCTACCCATTCACTAACCGAGCAGGACTATCAGCAGTTGGCCCTTGACGGTTTGCCCGCTGCATCGCTGAAGCAGGTGGCCGGTGACGATTGGGCCAACCAGCCACTCACCAGCTTGCTGGTGCAGACTGGTTTGGCAAAAAATGGCAGCCAGATAAAGGATGCGTTGAATCGTGAGGCTGTGCTTGTCAACGGTCAGGGGGTGGGCCTCGATAGCAATATGAAGGCAGGCGAAGTGTTTGCCTCGTCGACTGCGCGGTTTGGAACCTACTTTCTGGTGCGCCTGGGCAAGAAAAACTGGCAGCTGCTGCAGCACTGATAAGCCCTTAAACTCTGCCCCGTGATATTTAGGGGTGCAAAATGTTCTCTCTGTGCCTAATATTGGGTGTCGTCGGTGACTGCCGCGGCCAAACTATCTGGCCATTCCGGAGAAAACAATGAAAATAATTGCTTCAACCTCGCTGGCAGCACTTCTGGCTGTCGGCCTAGCGGTCGGCGCCTCGCCGGCTTCAGCACAAAGCTATGCTGATACGGTTTATTACCAGCTTCAGGACTGGTATGACGACTACAGCAGCGATGGATACTCGGTACAAAACTACATTATCGGCACCCTGAACGAGGACGAAGAAGATTCCTGGACCTTCTACTTCAAGGGCGGCTACGACTATAAGCTTGTCGGTGTGTGCGACGAAGATTGCAGCGACATTGACATGGCCATCTACGACGGCAAAGGCCGTCTACTGGATGAAGACGTGCTTGAAGATGACTACCCCATTGTGGACGTTAGTGTCGCGACGGGGGGCAACTACAAGGTTGAGTTGGATATGTACTCCTGCAGTGTCGAGCCTTGCTATTTCGGGTTTGCGATCTTTTACGACTGATAATTCGATAAAGGGGTTGCCTGCAGGCTCGGGCAACAAAAAAAGGCCAGCGTTATGCTGGCCTTTTTTATGCCTGAAGGCTGCTACTCCAGCCGTATGCCAGCTAGAAGTGGAAGGTGGCAGTGGCGATGGGGCCGGACAGGTCCAGATCGGCGTTAAAGCCATCCAGGTCATCTACCTTCATGCGCATGCTGCGGTAACCCACATTTACGCCCAGATCCACAACCGACTCGAATTGCCAGCCCAGTTTTGCCGAGCTGTCCGAATAGCTGTCGCCGCCATAACCTATAACATTTGTATCTGCTTCCAGGTACCAGCCGGTGAGTGGCAGGTCAACACGGGCTCGAAGGTAGGCCATGGGAACCAGAGCTGAAAAATCGACGGTTTCAATGTTGGCCGGGTTGCCGTCTTCCGTGGCAATGATAGTGCCGTCCAGATAGCGTCCGGTCAGGCCAATGTCGGCACTCAGGTAGTTATCCAGCACCTGCAAATAGATGGTCAGATCGGTGGCGTCCATGTCGAGGTCGGTAACCACGTCCTGGCCGGCAGTAAAGGTATTGCCATCCAGCGTGAAGTCGCTGGTCAGGGTGGCGGTTCCCGTGGTGTCGATGGACGTTGTGGCCAATTTCAGCTCGGGCAGTGCAAAAAGCTCCACTGCCACGTAATAGCTGTTAAAGGTGTCGTCGTGGAAGCCGAGGTCATCAGCACTGCTGGAGGTTTGACCGACATCTCCGCCCAGGCCTGCATTCCAGGCGCTGGCGCCGGCATAAAGCCCGAGGAAGAGGTCGGCCTGGGCAGGGATTGAAGCGCTGGCCAGCAGGCTGGAGGCGGCGAGTGCCGTGAGTTTGTGTTTCATTTTATGTGTCCTTGTGAGCCTTTGTTGTGTTGCCATTATCTCTGCTCGCCAACCTGCTTTCGAGCTTTGTCTTAAAGAATTGTGACCTAGTAGAGGGCCCAAGCGCGAAACAGTAGCCGTATTGCGAATACTGTCATCAAGCCGCGAAAAACTTGTCGGAACAGTTTTTCGCTGATGTGATGGTGAGCGCGGCGCCCAACCCAGGTGCCGGCAAAGCCGGCCAGCGTCGCCGCCACAACCAGAGGCAGGTATTGCAGATAATCAAAACCGAAGGCTACATAGCCAACAACCTTTAACAGCCCCATAGCAAACAGGCTTCCGGCCAGGGTGGCGGTTATCTGGGTCTTGTTGAGTGAAGTGCGAAATATAAGCGGGTGCAACAGGGCGCCGTAAGCGAACAGGGTAGACAGCAGTGAGTGCAGGATGCCCACCAGAAAGAATGGATGCTTAATAGGGATTTCCACCTTTGGCTTGGGCAGCCAGGTCGACCCCAGCATCAGCAGTCCCAGCACCAGCGCGATGACAAACTCGGGCAAGTCCAGATACAGCTTGGCCCCCAGACTGGTGCCAATCAGGCAACCCAGGATGAAGGGCAGGGCGATGGGCCAGAATATCTCGCGCCAGAAATACCAAACCCGGGCCACAAGAGAACCGAACATAAAGGCGGTATGCAGGGGGACCACGGCGGTGATGGGTAGCACGCTGGCACTGATGGCCAGCATCAGGAATGCGCCTCCAGTTGCGAACATGGCGCTGACCGCCGAGCCAATAAAGCTGGCTGCAGCAATAATGATGAGCAGGGCCAGTGGATCCAATGCAAACTCCGGCTGAATAATGCTGCGCCATTCTATAGAGCGACCCACCGGCTGGGTAGTCGCAGCAGGCAGATTCGGCACGATCGGGGGGCGGGGTCAAAAAAGTTACGAAAAGGGGTTCTCAAATCTTTTTTTGGATGTATGATGCGCGCCTCTTCCGGGGTGAGCTGCAGTTTCCGGCGAACAAAACCAGAAGGCCATTGGCACTTCTAAAAAAGTTCGAAAATATCGGTTGACTCCTGAGTCACTCTGATTAAAATACGCAGCCCTCGCCTCAGGGCGAACGTTCTTTAAAAATCTGATCAAGCAATGCGTGTGGGTGCTTGCTGAGATGTTTTGTAATCAATAAACATCAGACGCAAGATATCCATCAATTCATTCCGAATTAATGGCCATCATCTTGGCCAATTTTTGGTCAAGTAAGCGTTTGGCCGAGTTTTTGGATTGTTAAGCGGGCAACTGCGAAACAGTCCCCTCTTATCGAAAGGTAGAGGTTAAAGATTAAACTGAAGAGTTTGATCATGGCTCAGATTGAACGCTGGCGGCAGGCCTAATACATGCAAGTCGAGCGCGAAAACCTTCGGGTGAGTAGAGCGGCGGACGGGTGAGTAACGCGTGGGAATCTACCCAGTAGTGGGGGATAACTCGAGGAAACTCGAGCTAATACCGCATACGTCCTAAGGGAGAAAGGGGGCTTCGGCTCTCGCTATCGGATGAGCCCGCGTTAGATTAGCTTGTTGGTGGGGTAAAGGCCCACCAAGGCTACGATCTATAGCTGGT
>CAKZNR010000172.1 GCA_937129725.1 uncultured Cellvibrionales bacterium
TGGCACCGCGCTGGGTTAGGGCTGCACCGGCCTGGCCAACGTTGAGATTACTGCTGGCCTGGCCATTGGCGGCAGCCAGAATGGAATCGAGGTCTACCCCCATCTGGTTGGCCAGTATTTGCTGCTGGGCGCGTGGCAGGCTGCGGAACTGCTCAATTTGCTGGGGCGTGATATTGCCCATATCAAACTGGGCCTGGGCCACACCGGGCAGGCCCGTGGCAAACAACAGGGCCAGGGCCACAGTTCGGCCGGTTTGCAGGGCCTTGCTGGGCTGGAAACGGCTGCAACGCATTGGGTGTTTATTTGAAAGGAAGCTGTTCATGCGTGGTGGGGTTCCGTGGTTGTTCGCTGTGCAGAGAGCGCCATTATCGTCTTGTGAGTGTTACCGGTGCAAACCCGGGGTGCAACAGAAAGTTCAGCGACACAATGCGGCCTTCGCTGGTGACCACCAGGCGATTGCTGAAACTGAAGTTGCTATCGCCGCAGGGCAGCGTCCATTGGGTGTTGCCGTCGGCCAGGGTTTGCGTGATGTAGGGCTGGCAAGGAAAGCTGCCTACCAGGTTGCCTTCAACCCGAAATTCCATGGCGGGGGCATCGGGGTTAACCAGGTTGATGTCGATCACGCCGTTTACACCGGGCAGGCGTTTTATTTGGGTAAAGAAGAAGCCATTAAAAGAGAGCTCGGTGCGGTTTTCGGCCACGAAGGTGCCGCCATTGCCCTGCTGCATGGACCAGGTGGGCAGTTGTTCGCCGTTCCAGAACATTTCCCAAACTCCGTCGGCAATGAAGTCATCGACGTTTTGTTGCTGGCCGAACAGGCCCATTACCCTGTCTAACTGGGGCGAATGAAAGGTGCAGCCGCTGGCGGAAAACAACAGGGCGAATATCAGGGTGCGCATGCAAGAGATCATCAGGGCAACATCCTGCTTTGGTTGGGTGCCAAGGCATCGTAACGCGCACTGCGCATATTCCACCACAGGGCGCCGCTGAACTCTTCCAGGCTCTGCCCGCCATCGCGCTGAATGGAGCGGATGCTGGTTTGGTAGAAGTTGGTGCCCTTGCCGCCGCCACCCAGTGGGATTTTCAGGAAGATGCCCTTGTCGAAGCTGCCCTCGCCGAAGTCTTCGAAGGGTACGTCGGTAAGGGTGGCCCAGGCGCCAATTTGCCAGCCGTTGTTGAAGGTGCGGCGTACCTCGAAGGTGGCGCCGATGTCTTCCGCCAGGTATTGCCCCACGTGCACGGCTGCGTCGTAGTTGTAAATGGGGCTGGCCCAGTAGGCGCTGGCAAAGGCAGTGGTGGTGCTGTAATCCAGGTGGCTGAAGCTGCGGTCGTAGTCGCGCTGTTTTACCCAGTTGGCACTAAGGCCGAAGGCCAGCCGCGAGCGGAAGGGCTGGTACAGCAGCTCGCCGCCGGCCCCGCTGTACATGCGTTCCAGCACGCCGCCATAGAGGCGGTAATGCCAGGCACTTCCCAGACCGGCCTGCTTGTTGAAGTACAGCGAATCAAGCCCGGTGGCTCCTTCGGCCAGGTACAGGCCCAGGTTGGAGCGCACCCGGGGCAACACCGAGTTGCTGGTGCGGGTAATTTCGTCGAAGTTGTTGTCGATATCCAGCGCGCCAATGCCCACCAGGTTCCAGTCGTTGGGCAGCTGCAGGTTGGCAGTAAGCTGCAGGAAGAACTGGTAGCGCAGCGGGTTATCGGGGTCGAACAGGCTAACGGCGTTGGATATACCCGCGCCAATGGTTAGCGGGCGGTTCACCGGGCTTGTGTGGGTGGCTTCACCTATGCTGCGCGCCGGCAGCAGCTGCAGGGCAGCGGGCTGGCTGGGCACAAAGGGTTGCCGGCTGTTATTGCGCTGGTAGCGCAGCGTGGCGGTGGTAAAGCCCTGCTGCTCCATAAGCAGGTTGATGGTGCGCACGCTGTTTGGCGCATTGAAATCGGCAACGCGAATGGCCTGGCTGGCGGCATCGGCAAGTAGTTGGTATTCGCGGTTGACTATTTCCAGCGTGAGGTTGGCGCCGTCGGGCGACAGGCTGGCCTTGCGCAGGTACAGGCCCGACTGGGCGGCGTCGAAGCGCATTCGATCGTACCAGCTGGTAAGGTCGTGCTCGGGAAATTCATCTTGCGCGCCAGCCTGCAGGTAGTAGCTGGCCGGAATGTACACCGGCGCTGCCGGGCGATCGGGCATGGCAGTGCTGTCTAGCCGGGTTTCCAGGCTAAATACCCACTCTTGCCCCAGCTGGTGGCTAAGGCCCAGGGTAAGGTTGTTCAGCGGTTGCCATTCCACACCCACATTCCAGGGGTCGACCTCTTCAAGCGGACCATTCAGGATTTCGCGCTGGTAGGGGTCGGGGTTGTATTCGGCAATCAGGTCGAGGGAATATTCCGGGATGCTGTAGCGGGCGCCGCCAAACAGGCCGACCTTTTCGCCCGAGAAGAAAATATCAGTTTGCACCGTGCCGCCCAAGCCGGTGTCTTGCTCGCGGGTTTCGAATCGGTCGGCTAACAGAGTCAGCGGGTTATCGAAGGTAACGCCGTCGGCAAAGCGGCCCCAGCCCACGCCCAGAGAAACATCAAGATTGCCCAGCTGCTTGCTGGCCACCAGGTATTCGCTGCCCCACACGCCGGTGCCCAGAATGTCGGAGGCGCCGACTGCCAACTGGGGAACAATGTCGCCCTCTTTTAGCAGGCGCAGCTTGGCTGAATAGCTGCGATCGAACAGGCCGTCTTCAAATGCAGAGTAGCGGAAGGTGGTTTCCAGCCATGGAGTAGCCTGGTAGTTCAGGGAATAGATGTCGACGGTTTTCTGGCGGGTAAGAGTTGCGGCGAATTCGCCATCGGGCCGCATGCGCGCGGTGGGAGTGTCGAGCAAGCCAATGGTGCCCATGTCGGCTGCCATGGCCAGCGAGGGCAACAGGCAACAAAGCAGCGGTAGAAATGGATGGCGCAATGGGTTTACCTTTTCAGCACACAACAGCGGGGCGGCGCACCAGCCGAACAGCTTAAATAAAAACGGGGCACGCGCCAAATGACGAGTGCCCCGCAATATAACTGGCCCGAAGGCCTAACGCAGTAGGGCTAGTGCCTTACAGCGTGGTTGCGTCTGTAGTGCCAACCGTGGTGGTAGTAACGGTGGTGTTGCCTTCGCCGTCTTCAACCGCGTTGGTGATAACAACGGCCGAGCCAATGATGGCTACAGTAGCTGTGCCAATTACGCCCAAACCAGCCGGTACGCTAAGGCCCAAGTTAGCCAAAATGGCTGACAAGCCGCTTTGCGTTGTGGCTGTAGCCGTAGTGGCCGCGCCAGCTGCCGCACCGCCCTGCGCGAACGCAGCCGATGAAGTTGCCAGAGCCAAAGAACCTGCCAGTGCCAGGCTTGCGAATTTTTTGAGTTGCTTGTTCATAACTTGATCCTGTGTTTTCAAAAGCCGGACCACGCTGAGACGGTCCGTGTCGTAATTTATTGTGCAGCATACCATAAAGCGAGGAATGCTACCAACTCTTTTCAAGGGGCGCTTGATTTTCATCTCTGCTTACTACTGCTTAACGCAGGCGTTTAAAGCCAACGTTTACTCAGCGGCTAATGTATAAACAGAATATTACAAAAACATTTAAAACTCGAATCTGCAGCATGTGGAAAGCACTTTACATAACTTTGCGGGCATTGGATTCGGTTTTGCTCCTAAGTTGTTGGAAATTCTAATGTAACAACGGGAAACGTGTGAAGTGGTTGACAGTTTTTTTGATTTTTTTGGGGGGTATTTGGTTTTAGCATCTGACCCCTGGCGGGGTCAGACGCTTTAGCCTGAGGTCGTCTTCCTGAGCGCAGCGAAGGATCTCTTCCCTCAATTCCGTCGTCCTGAGCGCAGCGAAGGATCTCTTCCCTCAATTCCGTCGTCCTGAGCGAAGCGAAGGATCTCTTTCAGTTTAGTGCGGAGTAGCCGTGAGGAGGTCCTTCGCTGCGCTCAGGACGACGGGGGTGGGGACGACGGGGTGGAGGTCCTTCGCTGCGCTCAGGACGACGGGTGCGGGCACGACGGGTTATGGCGCGACGAGGCGGCCTTTTACGCGGCCGATGGGGCCGGGAATGGAGAAGCGCACGGGGCGAATTTGTGGGCCGGCGCCAGGCACATTTACTTCAGCCAGCCAGATGGTTCGAACTTCCGGGTTGCGCTGCAGCCAGGCGGCTTTTAGGTCGGCCGCTTCGGTGTGGGTAACCTCGGTAGCCATTTCGAAGCTGGAAATTTGCATGTCGCAGCGCAGGGCTTGCCCAGCCCAGGCCCAGCTGCGGTCGGCTTCAATAGCTTCCATGCCCATGGCTTGCGCCGAGATTTGCATCAGGCGTTTGCCGTCGAATACACGAAATTCCCCATTACAGCCGCTGCCCAGCGGGCTGGCCATAAGGCTTTGTATCAGGGCCAGCGGATCGATGGCCGGGCCTACCTGCAGCAGTTGTTGCTGGCTTGGGGCTTGCGTCTCGTCGTCGCGAAAGCTGATTACTTGCGGCGCGGCGTTGGTGGGGAAGTAGATCTGGCGGTGTTCGTCGAAGCCGTTGTCGGTGCCAGACATGGAGTACATCAGGCCGTTGGGGCGGGCTACAGAGCGCGCCAGGCCGTCGTATTCCAGAAATTTACCCACTGCACCTATCGTGCTACCCTCGAATCGAATCTCCCGCTCTGTTGCATCGCCCGCCAGCTGGCGCGTTTGCAGCGTCATGGACAAGTCGGCCAGGGGTATATAGCCCCAGTGGAAATGGTAGTCCAGGCTTTGTGCGTGGCAGGCAGCAGAGCTCATTAAGCACAGAATGAGACCCCAAGGCATGGTTTTAAACATGAATGACAGGACGTTAGCCCCTGGCAAGTTAGTGCGCACATGATAGTGAACCTGGCCCCATTAACCCAAGCTTTGTTGCGCCGGTTGGCGACTGGTGCGGCTGCGCTGTTAATTAGTGCGCCGCTGATGGCGCAGTTTTCCTGGCTGCCGGATTCCTGGCAGCCCAGCCAGCTGGAGCTGGGCGCGGGCCTCGGCGCGCAGGCGGTGAACGACTGGAGGGGCTCGGGCGAAAACCAGGTGAACGCCCTGCCCCTGCCCTACATCAACTACCAGAGCGATTTTTTGGAGCTGTCGCCAGACGCGGCCAAGGGCCGGCTGGTAAGCAACGAACGCTTCGAGTTTTCTATTAGTGCCGACGTTTCCTACACGGAAGATTCGCGCAACAACCCGCTGCGCGATGGCATGCAGCCGCTAAGCCCCACTTTCGAGCTGGGGCCCTCGCTGGAATACAACCTGACCGGCGCCGACCGCGACCGGGGTTGGGAAGTGCGCTTGCCGTTGCGCGCGGTGTTTGCGGTGGATATGCCCGATGTTCAGCAGGTGGGCTGGATTGCCAACCCCAAGCTAACCTGGCGCAACCCCGAGCTGCTAACCGATGCCGAGGTGCAGTTTGATGTGGGGCTGGTGTGGGCCGATACTGAATACAACAGCTATATATATGGGGTGCCGGTGGCGGATGCGCAGCCGGGGCGGCCGGCTTTTGACGCCAAAAGCGGGTACGGCGGCAGTTTTGTGAAGCTGGGGTACGAGCGGCGCAGCGGGCCCTGGTGGTTCAAGCTAACCGCAAGATACGATTACTTGGGCGGCACGGCGAATGACAACAGCCCCTTGTTTGAAACGAATGACTATTTTGTGGTGAATGCGGGCGTGGCCCGGGTTTTTTGGAGTTATTAGGGAATTCCCAGCATCTGACCCCTGACGGGGTCAGACACTTCAATTCGGTGGAAGTGTCGGACTTCCTCGCAGTGGGGCCTCGGTGGAAGTGTCTGACCTCCACGCAGTGGGGGTCAGATGCTGAGAAACTTGCCACAGGGATATAGCCACCAGCATCTGACCCCTGAAGGGGTCAGACACTTCCCTGGGGGTGTTTGTGAATTTTTGAACCCCTTCATTGCAGTACCGAACTCTTGCCCTTACATTAGGTCTGACTGATTGAATTGAATAGATAGCGAGTTTGCATGTCTTTTAACGCTTTACGAAAAATGCTTGTTGCCCTGCCGTTGTTGCTGGTGCCTTCTTTGCTGCTGGCTCAGGAGGCCTGCCCTACCCCGGCTGTAAAATCAGTAGACGAAACCCAGCCGGTTGAGTTTGAACGCAGCCAAAGCATTACCCTGCGCGCCATGCTGGGCATGTTGCAAAGCCAGCACTTTCGCGACCTGCAAATTAATGACGATTTCTCGCAGCGCTGGCTGAACAACTACCTGGACATGCTTGACCCGAACAAGATGTACCTGCTGCAAAGCGACATTGCCGAGTTTCGCGACAAGTACGAAACCCGCCTGGACGACATGGCAGCCAATGGCGATTTAAGCCCGGCCAAGTATATTTTTGACCGCTACCGCCAGCGCGCGCTGGCACGCATCAGCGACAACCTGGCCAAGTTGGAAAACCCCGAGTTTGTGTTCGACTACGGCACAGACCGCCAGGTAATTATCGACCGCGAGGAAGCCGACTGGCCGGCCAACCCTTCCGCCGCCGGCCAGCTGTGGCTGGATAACCTTACCCTGGCCATGCTGAACCTGACCCTGAGCGAGCAAACCGACCAGGAGGCTCGCGAGGCGCTGGTGCGCCGCTACCACATGCAGGAAAACAACCTGCGCCAGCAGAACGCGCGCAACGTAGCCGAGTTTTATTTTAATTCTGCCGCGCGCCTGTGGGACCCGCACACAGACTACTTCAGCCCGCGCGAGGCCGAGAACTTCGATATCAACATGAGCCTTAGCTTGCAGGGCATTGGCGCGGTGCTTACCACCGACGACGAGCACACCGAGATAGTTAGCCTGGTGGCAGGCGGCCCGGCCGAGCGCAGCGAACAGTTGTCGCCCAACGACAAGATTATTGCCATTGCCGAGGGCTACAACTGCGAGTTTATTGACATTGTGGGCTGGCGCCTGGATGAAGTGGTCGACATGATTCGCGGCGAAAAGGGCAGCACCGTGCGCCTGCGTATTCTGGAAGGCGACGCCGATGAAGTAATTGGCGAGCCGCAGGAAGTGGCCATTGTGCGCGACGAGGTGAAACTGGAAGACAACGCCGCCCAGGGCGAGGTGCTGGAGGTGCAAAGTGCCAGCGGCGATAGCTATCGCCTGGGTGTTATCGATATTCCCAGCTTCTACCGCGATTTTGCCGCCGAGCAACGCCGCGAAGCCAATTTTCGCAGTACCACACGCGATACGCAGAACATTCTGCGCGACTTTATGATTGAGGGCGTGGACGGGGTAATTATCGACCTGCGCGGCAACGGCGGCGGCTCGCTGACCGAAGCGGCCACCCTTACCGACCTGTTTGTAGACCGCGGCCCGGTAGTGCAAATTACCGACAGCCGCAATAACGTATACCGCAACCAGTACCGCGCCATTAGCAGCCAGGAATACACCGGCCCGCTGGTGGTATTGGTAGACCGCCTGAGTGCCTCGGCCAGCGAGATTTTTGCCGGCGCCATTCAGGACTACAAGCGCGGCCTGGTGATTGGCCAGCAAACCTTTGGCAAGGGCACGGTGCAAACGGTGCTGAACCTGCCCGAAGGCGAACTGAAAATTACCCAGCAGAAGTTTTACCGTATTACCGGTGCCAGCACACAGCACCGTGGCGTGATGCCCGATTTCGCCCTGCCCAGCTTTTACCCGGAAGACGACATTGGCGAGAGCAGCTACGACAACCCCCTGCCCTGGGACGAAATTGGCGGCCTGCCCACGCGCAGCTATGAAGACTACCGGGTGTTTGTAGACGACCTGGCGGCCCTGCACCAGCAGCGCCTGGGCGACGACCCCGACCTGAAATACCTGAGCGGCTACATCGCCCTGAACCAGGAGCGCCGCGAAATTGAAACCGTGTCGCTGAACCGCAGCGAACGCGAGCGGCTGCAGGAATACTGGGAAAACCGCGAAGAAGAGTTGCTGAACGCCTGGAAGATGGCCAAGGGTATTCCGCTGGAAGAACCTGAAGAAGAAGTGGCTGATGCTTCCTCGGAAGAAGTGTCTGACCCCGCTTTAGCCGGGGCGGGTGCTGATGACTCGGCCCAGGAAGTGTCTGACCCCGCTTTAGCGGGGTCAGATGCTGGCGAATCTGCCTCGCAACCAGACGATTCAACAATCCCCGGCGATGTGGTCACCGGCCCCAACGTAGGCGACCAGGTACGTAACGCGGCAATAGATGCCGGCGCTGAAGACGCCGTGGCAGTGGCTGACGAAGAAGCCGACGACGAAAACGAGCCAGACTTGCAGGAAATACTGCTGCGCGAATCGGCTCACGTATTTGCCGACCTGCTGGACTTGGTTGGCGGCCGGGTAAGTCTGGCGCAAACTGCCGACCCCAAACCTTCCACCTGATTTAGCCTCTGGAAGTGTCTGACCCCGCCAAGTAGAAGTGTCTGACCCCGCAGGGGTCAGATGCTGGTGGCCCCAACTCCCATGCCTTGTTCTCAGCATCTGACCCCCACTTCGTGGGGAGTCAGACACTTGGCATGGTGAAACGCCG
>CAKZNR010000173.1 GCA_937129725.1 uncultured Cellvibrionales bacterium
GCTCGGCGACCTTCTCGAGCGGGTTTTTTTCCCCCTTGAGCTGCCGTAAATCTGCATGCACCCCTCGCATAAAGCGATGGAAATGCGTGCGCTGCTTTTGCTCGAATGGCAGGGCGTCATAAAACACATCCATCAGGTATGTTTTACCCCTGCCTACGCCACCCCACATGTACAGACCGCGCACTTCGGGTTCGGTTTGGCGAGCCAACAGACGCTTGAGCCAACCGCGCGGAGGCGGTTTTTGCGCAAGTTCGTGATACAGACGCTGCAGCGATTCCACCGCTCGGCCCTGGGCTGCGTCCTCGATGAAACCCGGCTTTTCCAAATCGCGCTGATAACGCTGAAGCGGAGTCTCTGTCACCGGCCACCCTGCCCCAGCGTACTTATTTCCTTCGCAAAGGCCCGGTACAGGTCGGTCAGGCGGCCGTGAAAGAAGTGCCCCGTCTGCTCGAACCAGTGCAACTCACAATCGGATTTCATGCCCAGAGCCCAACGTCTGGTCGCCTGGGCATCGATCACTTCATCACTGTCGCCCTGGTACACCGACAGGGGGCAGTGGTACCGATCCGGATAGGTGCCGCGGTATTTGGAAACCGGCGGCGCCACCAGGTGTAATGCTTCTATTTGCGGATTGTCTCCAACCACCAGGCTACTCACACCAGAGCCAAAGCTGAACCCCGCCAGCACCAGCGGCGCCCGGGGATATTGCTGTTGCAGCAAATCGATGAGCAACTGTAAATCCTGCGCTTCACCCTGCATTTCAGCGTGCTCACCCTCGCTTGCACCAACACCACGAAAATTAAAGCGCAACTGGGCCAGCCCAAGATCGCGGCCTGCCCGAGCCAGGGTGGTCACCACCTTATTGTCCATGCTGCCACCAAACAGGGGATGGGGGTGACACAGAAGCAGCAGCCCGCTATCCACTGACTGGCTGCCCTTACCTAACCTCGCATCAACCTCGATATGGCCAGCCGCTCCTGAAACGAGCTGGCGGACTCCGGTGGGCGAAAAACTGAGCTTCTGATCCATGGCGAGGTTTGCGTTACATCAGTTGATGGGTAAAACTTGCGGGCAGATTCTACCCTGTGTGGGTTGCGAAACCTAACACCCAAGCCGGAGCCAACTTGTCATTACGCTCAATATTCAGCACCTACTTCTGGCCAGTTCTCGCTGGCTTGCTCGGCGCTGCTCTGCTCGCCACCCTGTTGCCCAACCAGGTGGGCAACGATAACCCGGCACAACTGAGCGAGTCGGCCACCGAACCCTCGATGACCGAATCATTCACCGGTCCGGTTTCCTACTCGGGTGCGGTTCGCCGGGCGGCGCCGTCGGTAGTCAGTATCTATACGTCTGCTCCGCTGCCACCGCAGGACAACCCCATGCTGAACGACCCCTTCCTGCGGCGTTTTTTTAACAGCAATGCCAGCCAGGACGAGCAGCGCGACTTTCGCAGTGGCGCCGGCATTGCCATCAGCAGCAGCGGGCATATTCTCACCAATGAGCACCTGGTGCTGAACGCAGATCAAATTGAAGTGGTCACCCAGGACGGGCGACAGGCCACAGCCGAGCTGGTTGGCCTAGACGGCGAGACCGATCTGGCCGTGATCCGCGTCGATCTGGAAAATTTGCCGCCAATACAAATTGGCGATCCGGACAGTGTCGAGGTGGGAGATGTGGTGCTGGCGATTGGAAACCCCTTTGGTCAGGGTCAAACCGTTACTCAGGGCATTGTCAGTGCCACAGGGCGCAACCTGCTGAACCTGACCCAGTTCGTCAACTTTCTGCAAACAGATGCGGCCATCAACGAAGGCAATTCCGGTGGCGCGCTGATCGATGTCTACGGCAGTCTGATTGGCATTAATACCGCCAGCGCCAATGTATCCGGTGCCGAAGGGGTCAGTTTTGCGATCCCGGCAGACATTGCCCTGAGCGTGGTGGAAGATCTGATTACCAAGGGGCGTGTGGTACGCGGCTGGATTGGAATCCAGGCCAGCGAACTGACGTCAGAGGCTCTCGACAGTCTAGACCTCACCCTGAACCGGGCGATGCTGGTTACCGGCATTGATAACCGGGGGCCCGCCAGCGCCGCCGGGATTCTGCCCGGCGACATCATTACCGGCATAAACGATCAGCCTCTTGTGCATTGGCAACAGGTTCAGCAAGTCATTTCCGGCACCAGCCCCGGCGAGATCCTTACTCTGGATATTTACCGCGACAGCAATCGAATGAGTGTGCGCGTGCGCGCCGGGACCCGGCCAGAAGCCTGATCGATCACTCTTCAGGATTGGATTGAATACGGTACTCGGCCGAACGGGCGTGGGCCGTTAATGATTCGCCGCGCGCCATTACCGACGCAATTTTTGCCACTTCGCTGGCACCGGCAGCGGTACAGCCGATCAGACTGGTTCGCTTCTGAAAGTCGTAAACGCCCAGTGGCGAGGAAAACCTTGCCGTTGCCGAGGTAGGCAGCACGTGGTTTGGCCCGGCGCAGTAATCGCCAACGGCTTCGGGAGACCAGCTGCCAAGGAAAATCGCGCCGGCGTTGCTAATTTGCCCCAGCAGGGCTTCGGGGTCACGCACCGCCAATTCCAGATGTTCGGGTGCCACCCGGTTCGCCACTTCGGCCGCCCCGGCCAGGTTGGCCACCCTGATGGCCAGGCCCCGATTGTCGATGCTGGCTCGCGCAATTTCCGAGCGCTCCAGTGTCGGCAATAGCTGTTCCAGTGCCTGCAAAACTGCATCGATTACCTGCTGCGAATCCGATACCAGTACAGCCTGTGCCTCTTCGTCGTGCTCTGCCTGGGACAATAAATCCATCGCCAGCCACTCCGGGTCGGCAGAGTCATCGGCGATCACCATAATTTCGGATGGGCCGGCGATCATGTCGATACCCACCCGCCCGAACAGCTGCCGCTTGGCCGATGCCACATAGGCATTGCCCGGCCCAACAATCTTGTCGACCCGCGGCACGCTTTGTGTACCGAAGGCCAGTGCTGCCACTGCCTGGGCGCCGCCCACGGCATATACCCGGTCGACCCCTGCCACCAGGGCCGCCGCCAACACCATGGGGTTAGGCTCGCCGCCCGGCATGGGCGACACCATCACCAGCTCGCGCACTCCAGCCACACGGGCCGGGATGGCGTTCATTAATACCGACGAGGGATAAGCCGCCTTGCCTCCGGGCACATAAATACCAGCGCGTTCGATTGGAGTCACCTTCTGACCCAGCAGGTTGCCCAGTTCATCCCGGTAACTCCAGGATTCGGCAATCTGGTGCTGGTGATAATGGCGAATACGCTCGGCAGCCTGCTCCAGCGCCTGACGCTGCTCGATGGGACAGGTGTCGGCAATCTGCTGCAGCTGATTGCGATCGTAGTGAAGTGTGTCCAGGCTGGTTGCCGGGTTTTTATCCAGCTGGTTGGTCAACTCCAGCAGGGCAGTGTCGCCACCATCACGAACCTGGCGGATAATTCCCGCTACCCGGTCGTCAACTTCCTGCTCGCGGACTTCGTCCCAGGCCGTGGCCTCGGACAGCTGGTCATAAAAGCCGACCGAATCAGCATTCAGCTGGCGCATCAATTTTCGCCACCCAGGTTTTGCCCAAGCTGTTCGGCAAAGCTCTGTGCCAGCTGCATCAAAGGCTGGTTTTCGGTTTTGAAGGCAGCGCGGTTTACCACCAGGCGCGAACTGATATCCGCAATCCACTGACGCGGCTCAAGACCGTTTGCCTTTAGCGTATTGCCCGTGTCGACTATGTCGACAATTTCGTCGGCAAGCCCCAGCAATGGCGCTACTTCCATAGCGCCATAGAGTTTGACAATTTCCACCTGCTCACGCTGCTCGGCATAGAACCGACGGGCTACCTCGGTAAACTTGGTAGCCACCCGTTTTTTTCCTACCACCGGATCGGCATCCACCGGGCCCGCTGTCATCAGGCGACATTTGGCAATACCCAGGTCGAGCAGTTCGTAGAGGTCGTCCGGCCCCACTTCCAGCAGCATATCCTTGCCCACCACGCCAAAGTCTGCCACACCGCGCTTCACATAGGTTGGCACATCCGAGCCACGCAACACCACCAGCCGAACATTGTCCCGGTTGGTGGCAAATACCAGCCTGCGACTGGTGCGCATGTCTTCTTCCGGCCGAATACCCGCTCCTTCCAGAAGTGGCAAGGTTTCGTCGAGGATACGGCCCTTGGTTAATGCAATGGTCAGCATGATCAGCTCTTCAGGACGGAACGCGCCGGATACTGGCACCCAGCTGTTGCAGTTTTTCTTCAATGCACTCGTAACCGCGATCAATGTGGTAAATGCGGTCGATTATTGTGCTGCCATCGGCAACCAACCCGGCGATCACCAGGCTGGCTGATGCGCGCAGGTCCGATGCCATTACCGGCGCACCCTTTAGCCGCTCCACTCCGGTAACAATGGCAGTATTGCCCTGGAGGCTGATTTTGGCGCCCATGCGGTTCAGCTCGTGAATCTGTATCAGGCGATTCTCGAAAATGGTTTCCGTCACCGTACCGGTACCGTCTGCGACGGTATTCATGGCGGTAATCTGCGCTTGCATATCGGTGGGAAAGGCCGGATAGGGCGACGTTTTTATGTGCACCGAACGCGGCCGTTGCTGACGCATGTCGAGCTCAATGCTGTTGTCCGTTACGCTAATTTCGGCACCCGATTGCTCCAACTTGAAAATGACAGATTCCAGCAGGTGCGGATCGGTGTCGCGTAACTTCACGTGGCCGCGGGTAGCAGCCGCCGCGGCCAGGTAGGTTCCGGTCTCGATCCGGTCGGGCATAATGCGATAGTCGCAGCCATTCAACCTGGACTTTCCCTGTATGCGCAGGGTATCGGAACCGATGCCTTCAATTTCTGCACCCATCGCCACCAGGCAGTTTGCCAGATCGCCAACTTCGGGCTCACGCGCGGCGTTCTCGATGACCGTTTCGCCCTCGGCCAGGCAAGCGGCCATCAGCAGGTTCTCGGTGCCGCCCACAGTTACCATGTCCATCAGGATGTGCGCGCCCTTAAGCCTGTCATTGCATGTCGCGCGAATATAGCCCTCGGCGATGTCCACTTTCGCGCCCATTTTCTCAAGGCCCTTCAAGTGCTGATCTACCGGCCGGCTACCAATGGCACAGCCGCCGGGGAAGGATACCTCTGCCTCGCCAAAGCGAGCCAACAAGGGGCCCAAAACCAGAATCGAAGCGCGCATGGTTTTAACCAGCTCGTAAGGGGCGACCAGGCTGCTTATGCTGCTATTGTCCACCTCAACCGTCATACGCTCGTCGATACTGCAGGCAACACCCATACAGCCCAGTAACTCGATCATGGTGGTGATGTCGTGCAGGTGCGGCAGGTTGGCAATGCGAACACTGTCGGGCGTAAGCAGGGTGGCGGCAAGAATAGGCAGCGCCGAGTTCTTGGCGCCCGATATTCGAATCTCACCCTGAAGCGGCTGGCCGCCTTCGATGATCAGCTTGTCCATTAAGGGGTTTCCCCGGCTTCGCCCGGTGTATAGGTTTCGATGGTGAGGGCATGCAAACTGCCGTCGGAAATGAGGTCATTCAGGCCGGAATACACCAACTGTTGCCGCGTCACGGCACGCTTGCCGTCAAACAGTTCGCTAACCACCCTGAAGTGATAGGCGTACCCATCTGTTGTTACTTCTGCCGAAGCTCCCGGTATGGCTTTTTCCACCCGGCCACGCAATTCGTCTGCACTGATCATTCGGTGTCAGCTGACCAGTTGGCAATTACCAGGTCGAGGTCTTCGTCGTACTTGACGGCAGACTGGGCAAACTGGTTGCGGAAGGTATTGCCCAGGTTGATACCGTCAATAATGACATTAACCAGCAACCAGCGGCCGTCGTCCTCGCGGCGCATGCTGTAGGCCAGATCGAACTCATTGGCACCGGCTCGCAGTTCCTGCTTGACGGTGACGGTGCGCGAACCGGCTGGAACTTCCACCGGCAGAATATTGAATTCGGCGCGATCGACGCTGAGAAGCCCCTTTGAATAGGTATTTACCAGGGAGTCGTGAAAGGTTTCAACAAACTGCTCGCGCTGCCCGGCAGAACTGGCACGATAATATTTCGCATCCATCACCAGAAAGGCCATGCGCTCGAAATTAATGTAGGGGCTAACCACCTGGTCGATGGCAGCAAAGTATGCCTGCGGATTCTCGTCGTAGCTGTCGCGATGATCCTGCACTGCCTCGAGTACTTCCGATGTCACCTTTTGCACAACTTCAGCCGGCCCGAGCTGCTGCTGGGCAACGGCCATCCCCGCTGGTAGCACAAGCGCCGCCAACAGCATGACAATACTGATCGAATTAATGATCTGTTTCACAACCTGATTCCCATCTTAAAAGTCAGCCGGACGGGCTGACACTGAAGAGCGCGAACTATACCATTGACGCCCATATTCTGAAACGAAGACCCACCCTTGTCCTCACTTCCCCTGTTTGCCCTACTTTTGCTCCTGGCTGTGGCCATCGCCGGATTGATCTGGAGCTCGGACAAGATGATCGAGGGCGCCGCAGACTTAGCAGCGCACTTTGGTGTATCACCTTTGATTATCGGTCTCACTCTGGTGTCTATTGGCACCTCCGCTCCGGAAATCCTGGTGTCGGCAACGGCCTCATTGCAGGGTTCTCCCTCTTTGGCAGTGGGAAATGCGGTTGGTTCCAACCTGGCAAATACCGGCCTGGTGCTGGGAATAACAGCGCTCATTGCCACCATTCCGGTGGCGCTGCATATCCTGCGATTCGAAATGCTGGTGATGCTGGGGGTAACAGTTGCCGCCGGCCTGGTACTGTCCGACGGCTATCTCGGCCGCGCGGAAAGCCTGGTTATGCTGACTCTGATGGTGGGATTTCTGTGGGGCACATTTCGCAAGGGCACTCCGGCCGAGGCAGAGGAGTTACTTGAGGAGATAGCTCACCAGGATTACCGCGCAGCACGTGCCTGGGCAATGCTTGTTCTGGGCATGGTGGGGCTGGTTGGTTTTGCCAACCTTCTGGTATCCAGTGCGGTTGAGACTGCACTGCGCGCCGGCATGAGCGAACTAATTATCGGCGCAACTTTGGTGGCGGTCGGTACCAGCCTGCCGGAACTGGCGGCGTCGGTTGCCAGCGTACTGAAGGGCAAAACGGATATCGCGCTGGGTAATGTGCTGGGCTCGAATATTTTCAATCTGTCCATAGTGTTGCCGGTTGCCGGGCTGGTGCGACCCTCGGCTATCGACCCGGGCGCCTTTGGTCGCGACTTCCTGGCATTGGCCATAATCAGCGCCATGCTGGCCCTTTTTTGTCTGGTGGGCGCCATTCGTCAGCGTGGCCAGTTTGGTATTGGGCGACTTACAGGCGTGACACTGCTTATAATCTACGCCGCTTACTACATTTACCTGTTTGCCTGATGCTATGACAGAACCTTTCGACTACATTGAATCGGCCCGGCGCACGGTGCGCATCGAACGCGATGCCATTGCCGCTCTGGAGCAGCGGCTGGACGAAAGGTTTTTGCAAGCCTGTAACCTGATCATGCAGGCCACTGGCCGTGTGGTGGTAACCGGCATGGGAAAATCCGGGCACATCGCCAGAAAGATTGCCGCCACTCTGGCCAGCACCGGCACCCCGGCATTTTTTGTACATCCCGGCGAAGCCGGTCACGGCGACCTGGGCATGATTACCCCGGATGACGTGGTGATTGCTATCTCCTACAGTGGTTCCTCGGCAGAAATACTGACCCTCTTGCCCATGATAAAGCGCATGGGCAGTGGCTTGATTGGCATGAGCCGCAAGGACAATTCACCGCTGGCAACCGAATCCGACGTGCACCTGAATATTGCGGTTGAAACTGAAGCCTGCCCTCTCGACCTGGCGCCAACCTCCAGCACCACTGCGACCCTGGTGTTGGGCGACTGCCTGGCCATCGCACTGCTGGAAAAGCGGGGCTTCACGGCAGAGGATTTTGCGTTCTCCCACCCGATGGGCGCTCTGGGTCGGAAGTTGCTGCTGCGGGTAGAGGACATTATGCATGCCGGGCAGGAGCTGCCCCTGACCGACGCTTCGGTCAGCCTTCAGGAAGCCCTGATGGTGATGACAGCCAAAGGCTTTGGGCTGGTATTGGCCACCGACGCCGAGGGTTGTATCACCGGGGTATTCACCGACGGTGATCTACGTCGCGCATTCGAGGGCGATATCGATATTAAATCTACCAGGCTGTGCGATGTGATGAATACGCGCCCGCGCAGTATCGAAAAATCGGCTCTTGCCGCCCAGGCTTTGGGCACCATGCAGGAAAACAAGATCACCGCGCTGGCGGTGGTGGATTCCAACCGCAAACTGCAGGGCATATTGCATATGCACGACCTGCTGCGCGCAGGAGTAGTCTGATGGACAACCGCGTTGTGTCACTGCTGCGACAGGCCAAAATGCTGGTCACCGACGTAGACGGTGTATTGACTGACGGCAAAATCAGCTACACCAGTGACGGGCAGGAAATAAAAAGCTTCCACATCCAGGACGGTCTCGGACTAAAATTGCTCGACCGGGCAGGCTTCGAAATTGCCATCATCACTGGCCGCACCTCACCCATGGTTGAACGACGCGCCGCCGAACTGGGCATTAAACACCTGGTGCAGGGCCGCGAAGACAAATGCGAAGCTCTGTTAGCGCTGGCCAACTCATTGGGCTACAGCCTGGAGCAATGCATCTACGTGGGAGACGACTTACCCGACCTGGCTGCTGTGCGGGCCAGCGGCGTCGGCTGTTCAGTTGCAGACGCCCATCCTGCCGTGCAGGAGAGTGCCGACATCGTCAGCCAGCGCGCCGGAGGCGAAGGAGCCATGCGTGAAATTTGCGAACTTATTCTGCAGGCTCGCGGTCAACTGGACGACATACTTGACGAGTATCTGGGTCAGTAATGCCTGTGCAGCAATTTCACTTCCCTGCCCTCTTTTCGCTACCTCTTTTGCTGGGTTTTTTTGTCTGGCAGCTGCAGGTCGATACATTTAGCGAGGGAGCAGGCCCTGCCAGCAGTGCCAACCTGCCCCAGGCAATTGTGGAGCGACCACAAATCCAGATTTTCAGCCGTGAAGGTTTGCTTCAGCAAAGCTTTTCCGGAGTTTCGCTCGCCTCTTCAGCTCGCGGAAATGAGCTGGAAATACAACTTCCCCAATTTGAGCTGGCAGACGGAAATGGCGACTTTTGGAGCCTGAATGCAGTACGCGGATTCTACGATCAGAATAGCGAAAGATTGCGCCTGGACGGCGCCGTGCAAATGGTGCGCACTACCGGCAATCTGCCGGTACAGATGTATACCGAGGAGATTCAGCTGGACATCAATGGCCGCTGGGTCCGCTCTGACAGTCCGGTGCGAATCGAATCGATCGGGCACTATCTGCGCGGCACCGGCCTGATGGCCGACCTGCAAAACGGCACCTTTGAATTGCTCAGCGAAGTTGAGGCACTGCATGAAATTCATTAGCCGCGTTCTGCTGTTCGCGCTGGCCTGCGCACCTGTCCTGGCACTCGAATCGGACCGCGACCAACCGGTAGAGATCGAGTCCGATGCCGCTCGTTTTGATGAGCAGCAGGGAACCACCAGCTATACCGGCAACGTGCGTCTGACCCAGGGAAGCATTGAGCTGCTGGCAGATCGCATCGACCTGATCAGCCTGGAGGGTGAAATAACCGAACTGGTCGCCATGGGCCAGCCTGCCCACTACGAGCAGCTTCCGGCACCTGGCGCGGAAAAGCTGATAGCGCGCGGAAATACCATTCGCTACCTGCTTGCTGAGGACCTTATTGAGCTGATCGGTCAGGCCAGTCTGTCCCAGGAGGGCACAACCCTGAGCGGTGGCCAAATACTCTATGACGTGCGCGAGCATGTGCTGCGCGCCTCCGGCGGCGATGGTTCGCAAGAGCGTGACCGGGTGCGCGTTACCCTGCCACCGCTCGGGTCGCGCGAGGAGTAACCCTTGAACCGCTTGCTGGAAGTACGCTCGATTCGCAAGAAGTACGGTCGCCGGGAAATAATCAAAGACGTCTCTCTGGAGGTCAGCTCCGGCCAGGTTGTTGGCCTGCTTGGGCCTAACGGTGCCGGTAAAACCACCTGTTTTTATATGATTGCCGGCCTGGTTCGTGCCGACGGCGGAGAAATACGCCTTGACGGCGACAACCTGGCCAGGTTGTCCATGCATGAACGGGCCCGGCGCGGCATCGGCTATCTGCCGCAGGAAGCTTCGGTGTTCCGCAAGTTGTCGGTGCGCGACAACATTCTGGCGGTGCTGGAGCTGCGCCGCGACCTGAACAAGCAGCAGCGTCTGCAGATGGCGCAGGAACTACTAGACGAGTTTCATGTGGGTCATCTGGCCGACAGCGTTGGGGCAGCTCTTTCGGGAGGCGAGCGGCGCCGGGTTGAAATCGCCCGGGCCCTTGCCGCCGAGCCCGGCTTTATTCTGTTGGATGAGCCCTTTGCCGGGGTTGACCCGGTATCGGTAGGCGATATCCGAAAAATTATCCAACACCTGTGTGAGCGCGGCATCGGCGTACTTATCACCGATCACAATGTGCGCGAGACTCTGTCGCTGTGCGACTGCGCCTACATCGTCAGCGAGGGTTGCATTCTGGCCAGTGGCGGCGCCGAAGCCATCATGGACAACGCCAAGGTACGCGAGGTTTACCTGGGCGAGGACTTCCGGCTTTAGCCCGGTGAACCTGACCTGGCATCAAGCTCGATTGCGCACCCACTGCCGCAGCTATAAACTCATTACAAACGGGATCATCACTAGGTGGGAATGAAGCAGTCTCTCCACTTGGGGTTGTCGCAGAACCTGCGTATGACTCCACAACTCCAGCAGGCAATCAGGCTTTTGCAACTATCAAGCCTGGATCTGCAGCAGGAAATTCAGGAGTGCCTCTATTCCAACCCCCTGCTTGAAGCCGAGGAACCCGCGGATGAAGCCGAGGAGGCAAAGGACCAGATAGCCGAGCAGCCGGTTGAAATAGCCGACCGCGGCGAGCAATTCGACTTTTCTGCCATGGAGAGCATGTCGCGCAACCAGATGAGCGGGGGCGCCGAACTTCCCGAACAGGACGACGCTGTCGAAGAAACCCTGCAGGACTACCTGCGCTGGCAATTGAATATGGCCGGCATGTCGAGGCTGGACCAGATGATTGGCGAAGCCATTATCGATTCCATCGATACCAGCGGTGCGCTTACCTCCAGCCTGGATGAGATCACCGAATCGGTGGACTGGAGCGGCGAAGCAATCGAGCCGGAAGACGCACTTTTTGTGCTGCACGCTATCCAGCGCTTCGACCCCCCGGGCGTAGGCTACCGCGATTTGCGCGAATGCCTGCAAATCCAGCTGGCCATGCTGCCCGAAACCGGCGCAGTTGAAACCGCCATGGACCTGGTTGAGCGACAGCTTGAGAATCTGTCACGCATCGGCCTGCAGGGCGTTGCCAAAAAACTAAAGCGCCCAATTGAAGAGATTGACGAAGCCTACGAACTGATCAAGAGCCTCAATCCTCGCCCGGGCTATGGTTTCAGTGGCGATCGGCCCGACTACATCCTTCCCGATCTGGTATTAAACAAGGTTGAGGGCCGCTGGCAGGTAAGCCTGAACCGCCAAGCCACCCCCCGGGTAAAATTGAACGAATCCTATGCCGGGCTTGTCAAAGGTTCAGAACCGCAAACCCGCGACTATCTGCGCACCAATCTTCAAGAGGCA